>NZ_BROD01000001.1:2168653-2478461 GCF_024345225.1 Clostridium sp. TW13 | reverse complement strand
GTTGAAAATGATAATGATTTAGAAAATTTAAAAGTCCAATTAAGAAAAAAGCCTAATTTCAATTTAACTGTTTTAGTTAAAACAAATAAAAATGAGAAAGAGTTAGAAGAAATAGTTCCTTTTAGCAAGGATTATACGACTATAAATAATAAAAGTACTTATTATTTATGTGAGAATAATACCTGCCAAGCTCCTGTAAATAATTTTGAAGATTTGTTTGATAAATAAATTCATATAAAGTTTTTTTTTTGAACACAACTTATTCATAATTATTTTTTATAATAAAAATGTAGAGTGTGTGTGAAAAAAATAGTTTCAATTAAAATATTAGCTTTTAATATTTGCATCCCCCTGTGAATATTAAAAGTCAGTTTATTTTATTGTGTGAATTAATAAAGGCTAAAGGATATAGATTTATACCCTTTAGCCTTTTCTTTTACATGTTCGAAATTTTATACTTTTATTAATTGTTTAAGCAGTATTCTTCCATAGCATCAGCTACAATCTTAGCTTTAGCTACAGCTTCTACTACAGTTTTTCCGCCAGTTACTACATCACCAGAACTGAATACACCCTTTTTTGAAGTAGTACCTTTTTCATCAATTATAACAAAACCGCGGTTGTTAGTTTGCAAATCAGCAGAAGTAGAAACTATATTAGTTTTAGGTAATTGACTTACTGCTATAATGGTTGAAGTACATGGAAAGAATTCTTCTTGTCCTTCTAATATTTTAGTGGATACTCTACCATTTTCATCAATTACATTTTCAGTGTAAGCAAGCTTTATTCCATCTTCAGTGATTTCAAGAGGAGCTCTAAAGAATTTGAAGATAACTCCATCTTCTCTCGCTTCTTTAATTTCTTCTCTAGTAGCACTCATATCAGCTTCACTCTTTCTGTATATTACGTAAACTTCTTTTACTCCAGAACGTTTAGCAGTTCTAGCAGCATCCATGGCTACATTTCCAGCACCAATAACAACTACCTTATTACCTAAATTATAAACTTCAGGTGATTTTAAATAATCAATGGCGTAATGTGTAGTGCCAAGAGTTTCACCTTTTATATTTAAAGGTTGAGGATTCCAAACACCTGTACCTATGAATATAGATTTATAACCATCACTTAATAGTTTGTCTAAAGTTATAATTGGTCCAATAAGAGTGTTTGGCCTAATTGTTACTCCAAGTTGTAGAAGTTTATTTTCGATATCATCAATAAGCTTGTTAGTCAATCTATATTCTGGTATACCATATCTTAAAACACCACCTATTTTAGGATTAGCATCAAAAATAGTTACCTTGAAGCCTTTTCTTGCTAGTATAAGTGCGATTGTAATACCAGCTGGACCGCCTCCTATAATAGCAATTTTATCTTTGTCCTTAGGTGTATTTTCAAAATGAAGTTTCTTAAAATAATCCTCAGAAATTTCAGTTTCTATATCATGGAATCTAATTGGTTCCCCTTTTAAGCCTCTTACGCAGTTGCCTTTACATTGATTTTCATGTGGACAAACTATTGAGCAAACTAAAGAAAGAGGATTGTTTTGGAATAAAACTTCGCCAGCTTTTTCTATTTCTCCATTTCTATATAAACTTATTATCTCAGGAATAGGAGTATTAATTGGACAGTTTTGCTTGCATCTTGGAACTTTACATAATAAACATCTTTCTGCCTCATCTAAGAATAGCATATTCACACCTCATTTTTTTGAATTTTATAGGGTATCTCTCACTTAAAAATTTATGAGAGAAAAATTAATATATTTCATAAATTTATTATAAAATTATTATTAGATTAATACAAATTGATTAAAAATACAAGTTTTAAATTTGTAAGAACTCATATATAGTAATATGATACAATTATGTAATAACAACAATATTACATAATTGTACAGTAGTAGTTCTAAAATCAGGAGGTAGTAATTTGAAAATTCTTATAATTGAGGATGATAAACTTTTAAGTGAGTCAATAGCAAAAGGACTAAAGGATGATTTTAAGTGCGAACATGCATATGATGGAGAAGAAGGATTGTATTTAGCACAAAGTGGAGTATATGATGGAATAATTTTAGATATAATGTTGCCAGAATTAAATGGCTATGAAGTACTTGAAAGATTAAGAAATAGCAAAATAAATACCCCAGTATTATTATTAACTGCTAGAGACAGCATAGACGATAAAATTAATGGATTTAAAAAAGGTGCAGATGACTATCTTGTAAAACCATTCTATTTAGAAGAATTAAAGATGAGGATTTTTTCATTATTGAAGAGAAATGGAGCATTCGAAGAAAATGAAATATTAAGTTTTAAGGATTTAAAGATTAATTTAAAAACTCATGAAGTAACAATTAGGGATGAAAAACTTATGATAAAGGGGAAAAATTATGAACTTTTAGAATATCTAATGAATAATAAAGGTGCTATTCTTACAAAAGATCAAATTTTTGATAGATTATGTGGATTTGATTCTGATACAGCAGTAAATGTAGTGGAAGTTTACGCAAGCAATTTAAGAAAAATATTAAAAGATTATGATTATGATAAGTATATAAAGACCATGAGAGGTTTTGGATATATGTTGGTTGAGGTGTAAATATGGTTAAGCACAATAAGTTTAGACTGATAGTAATAAATGCTACTATAATTATGACTCTTTTTTGGATATTTTCATTTGCCATTTTCAACTTAGTTAAATCTGCTCAATACAAAAGTGTTGATAAAGAACTTCTAAATGTAAAGAATCGTATGACTAATGGATTTTACCTAAATAGAATTAGGATAGCCCCTAGGATGACTGTACTTATTAAAGATTCTGATGGAAAAATACTTAATAATAATAGTGTGCCTAAATTTTATTATGAAAACCAAGATATATTAAATGAAAAAACACTGAATGAAGTAAAAACTATAGAGGTTGATAGGAATTATTTTAGAACTATTTGCTTTAATGTAACCAGCGCTGATAACAAAACTAGAGTGATTCAATTATTGGTGGATATAAATTCTACAGAAGAAGTAATAAATAATTTACTTTATATGCTTTTGACGGGTGGAGCTATTATGGTAATTGTATCAATTGGTGTTAGTTGGTTTTTAGCAGGAAAAAGTATGGAGCCAATTATGGAGTCGTGGAAAAAACAAAAGCAGTTTGTAGAGGATGCTTCCCATGAACTTAGAACTCCACTAACCACTGTAAAATCAAGATTAGAATTACTTCTTAGAGATCCGGAAAGTAAAATAATTGATAAATATGATGATATAGAACCTGCTTTATCAGAAGTTAATAGATTAAACAGATTGGTAGCTGATTTATTAACCTTAGCAAGATCTGATTCAAATGTTATAGAGATAGAAGAGAATACAATAGATATAAAGTCTATAGTTGAAAATATAATAGAACCTTATGCAGAGATTGGAGAAATGCAAGAAAAGAAAGTATATACTGAATTATCTCCCGCAATAATTTGGGGAGATGAAGGTAGAATAAAACAATTGATAATAATACTTTTAGATAATGCAATAAAGTATACTCAGGCTGGTGACTACATTAAGATTTCAACATTAGAAGTAGATAATAAGGTCCTTTTGTCAGTAGAAGACAGTGGAATTGGAATTAAGCAGGAGAATAAGGCGAAGGTATTTGAAAGATTTTTTGTAGAAGATAAATCAAGAACAAAAGCAAATGGGGGTACAGGATTAGGATTATCTATTGCACAATGGATAGTGACCAAGCACAATGGAACAATAGAAGCAAAAGATAATATGCCTAAAGGTACGAAGTTTATAGTTACAATACCAATTAAGGCATCTTCAAAAAGAATAGATAAGTCTGCATACTAGTTTATTTGAAACTGCTAACTACTTTAGGTGTTTAAAAATAAATATTTAACGCAAAAAGCTTAAAATCATTTTTAAGCTTTTTTTAAGGTTCATATAATATCATCTAACTGTAAATTAGATTTGAAAGGGATGGTATTGTGAAAAAGAAAGTAATTAGTGTAATTTTAGCAGTTGTACTTATAGCAGGAGGGATAGGAGCAGCTACTTATTTTTATAAAAAATCAAATAAGAGTAATGTTTCAGCTGTGCAATATACATCAATAAAGGTTACAAAAGGATCATTAGAGAATGCAATAACAGGTTCAGGTAGTGTGGAGTCAGCTAATGTGTACACTATAAGATCTGGTTATAAAGATACAATAAGTGAAATTGATGTTTCCAATAATTCTATTGTTAACGCAGGAGATACATTGATAAAACTAAGTAGTGGAAATGTAATAACAGCAGGACAAGCAGGGATTGTATCTAATTTAAGTCTTTATGTTGGTGAGAATATAAATATTAACCAAGAATTGATGAATATAACTGATAATAAGACGTTAACAACAAAAATACAAGTAGATGAAACTGATTTACCTAAGATAAAATCTGGGCAAGAAGCGACTATTACTTTGACAGCTTTTCCTAAAGAAACTTTTAAGGGAAAGATTTCTCAAATTAGTAACATTGGAACTTATAGTAATGGGGTAACTACCTTTGATGTTACAATATCTTTTGATGATATAAAGAATATAAAAATAGGAATGTCTACTAATGCAAAGATTGTTATTGAGAAAAAAGATAATGTGAATATGCTACCAATAAGTACAGTAAAGAGTAATAATAGAGGAAAGTTTGTAATGGTGAGAGATGCTAATGGCAGTGTAACTATGAAAAATATAGAAACAGGAATAAGTAACGAAACTTATGTGGAGGTAACAAAAGGACTTGAAGAAGGCGATGAAGTATTAATTGCAAAGGTTGCAACAAATACTAGCAACAATTCAATGAAATCTATGATGCAAGGTGCAGGTGGAAATAGAGGAAGCTTTGGTGGAAGTGGTTATGGAAGAAATGGAAATGGTGGAACACAAAAATCTGGTTCATCATCTAAATAGTGAGGTGTTAGTGTATGATTGAAATAAAGAATGTTATTAAACACTATACAATGGGTGATGAAATAGTTAAGGCTTTGGATAATGTATCTATAACCATAAAGGACAATGAATTTGTATCCATTGTAGGACCATCTGGTTCAGGAAAATCTACTTTAATGAATATCTTAGGATGTTTAGATACACCTGATAAAGGAGAGTACATTTTTGGTGGTGTTAATGTAGAAAAATGTAAAGAAAATGCTTTGGCAGAAATAAGAAACAAGAAGGTTGGCTTTGTTTTTCAGAATTTTAACTTGCTTTTAAAGCTTACAGCCTTGGAAAATGTGGAGGTTCCCCTATTATACAGAGGAATTAGTGCAAAAGAAGCTAGAGAAAAAGCAATGATATATCTAAAAAAGGTAGGATTAGAGGGTAGAGAGAACCATAAACCAAATCAGCTCTCAGGTGGACAGCAGCAAAGGGTTGCCGTTGCAAGAGCGCTGGCTGGAGAGCCAGAAATAATACTAGCAGATGAACCTACCGGAGCTTTAGACAGTAAGACATCTGCAGAAGTAATGGAAATGTTAAAAGAAATCCATAAAGGTGGGCAAACAATTATATTGATTACCCATGATAACAATATCGCTAACCAAGCTGAGAGAGTAGTCAAAATAGTAGATGGAAAGCTATATGAAGAGAGGGGATAACTGTGAGATTTTTACAAATAATAAAGATAGCATTGAAGAATATTAAAAGTAATAAATTAAGATCTTTGTTGACTATGATTGGGATCGTAATAGGTATTTCCTCAGTAATTGTAATGGTGGCTATAGGAAATGGTTCATCTAAATCCATAATGAGTCAAGTTCAATCCTTAGGAAGTAATTTAATAACATTGAGTGTTAATGCGTCAAAAGGGGTGACTCCAGAGGATATTACAGCAATTAAGGCTATGGATGGAGTGAAAAATGCGTCTCCTATAATTTCTGCAAGTGTACAGGTTAAAACAGGAACTCAAACAACAAATTACTCTGTAAATGGAGTAAATGAAGATATTTCTGAGATAAGGCAGCTAAACTTGAATTATGGAAGATTTATTTCTCAAATTGATGTGGATAATAGAAGTAAAGTAGTTGTTATAGGAGATACAGTTGCTCAAGATATATTTGGAAGATTAAATCCAATAAATCAATATATAAAGCTTAATGGTGATGAATTTATGGTAGTCGGAGTACTTAAAAGTGTAGGTTCATCTATGGCTGGAAATATAGACAATACTATAATTATGCCAATTTCTACTGCACAGTTCATAGCACAAAACACTAAAATATCTACAGTATATATAGAAGCAACCAATGAAAGTTCTGTAGATAGTGCAATGGCTTCTATAGATTCCTATATGACAGGCAAGCTAAGCAAGTATGGCGCAAAACCTTATAATCTAATGAGTCAACAACAGCTATTAGATACAATGAGTTCAATTACTAAAACATTAAGCTTATTGCTTGGAGGAATTGCAGGCATATCATTAATAGTTGGTGGTATAGGAGTTATGAATGTAATGCTTGTATCTGTAACAGAAAGAACTAAGGAGATAGGTATAAGAAAAGCCCTTGGAGGTAAGCAAAAAGATATACTAAAGCAATTCTTGATTGAAGCTCTTGTATTAAGTTCAATCGGTGGAATACTTGGTGTAGCTTTGGGAATTGGAGTTGGAGATTTATTAAATTCCTTTGGTGTTTCAGCAGTATTCTCACTAAATATTATTTTGATTGCTTTTGGATTCTCGATGGCTATAGGAATAATATTTGGATTGTTCCCAGCTTATAAGGCTTCAAAATTAAAGCCTATAGATGCGTTAAGATATGAATAGAAAATCTGCTTAAAGCTATAAAAAAGAATTTTTAACTGTTAAGGTTAAGAATTCTTTTTTTTTGTATATAAAGTTATATGTATTGTAAGATATAATAAATATTAAGGCATATAGACTTATGTATTTTTAGATGCCGAATGTAGCATCTAAGGCAAATTCTATGATAAAGGTGAAATAAGATGGATAAATTAAAGGATAGAGCATTTAATGCAAATTATATGATTTTAATTACTATTTTTATTATTTCTGCATTACGAAATATAGATAATCCGTTTATACTCATGTTCCTTAATAGCATGTTGATATTTTCAATATGCATAAAGGATATATATTTTTTTAGAGAAGATAACCATAAAAAATGGCTGTTTTTATGGTTGTTAGGAGATATTATATTTAGTATATTTATTAATTACAGCTATAATGGAGTTGTGCTAAAGTTATATTACTTCAGCATAATTTTTCTAATAAACATGTATTATACTAACTTGGCAGCACTTATTTTCACTGTGATTATTGCTGTAAGTGATGGGATTTTTGTAGGTGCATATAAAAATCATCAGAATTTTGGAGAGTTTATTAATTGGTTAATTATTTATGTAGTATTTTTTCTTTTGCTTTATATTTTAAGACAAGCTATTGAACAAAATGATAAAATAAATGAGATAAAAGAAAGTCTATTAATGAAAACTGTTGATGGTGTAAATTATAATAGAAAATTAACTAAGGCATATGACAAAGTTGAAGAATTGACAAGAGTAAATGAAAGAATTAGTATATCTAGGGAAATCCACGATACTGTAGGACATACTCTAACCACAGCTTTGGCAGAATTGCAAGCTGGGCTTTTGGTAGTAGATGGGGATTTGAATGGTGGGAAACAAAAAATATCTGAAGGAACTGAGCAGGTCAGAAAGGCTCTTAGAGAAATGAGAAAGGCTGTGAGAAGTTATTCAGATGAAGAGAGATGCAATTATTATGATGAATTATTTTTGTTAATAGAAGAAACAAAAAAGTTATGTGATTTAAAAGTTATTGCATCAATTGAAGATTTCTCTAGAGAATCTAAGATAATTCAAAAAACTGTATATAGAGTAATTCAAGAGGCATTTACTAATGGAGTGAAGCATGGTAAAGCTAGTAGTTTTATAATAACCGTAAAATATGTACATGAAGTTTTAAACTTATTTATTGGAAACAATGGTGAAGGTGTATCAGTAATAAATAAAGGATTTGGCTTGTCTTCCATGGAAGAAAGAGTGAAGATAGCTTCAGGTGAAATTAGTTTTGAAAGCTGCAAGGGTGAAGGTTTTAATATTTATGTTAAGTTTAAAGCTTCTGAAAATAAATAACAATGGCAAAAAGATATAAAGCTATTTGTTTTTAGGTGTCTAATGGAGGGAAATATGATTAAGGTAGCTATAATAGATGATCAAGGATTAATGAGAGATGGGTTAAGTACAATCTTATCTACAGATGAAGATATTAATGTGGTGGCCTGTGGGAAAAGTGGAGAAGAAGCTATAGAGATTGTAGAAAAGTATAATCCTAATGTACTACTTATGGATGTGAGGATGACAGGTATGGGAGGTATTGAAGCAACAAGAATTATTAAAGAAAAGTATTCAGATGTAAAAGTACTTATCCTTACTACCTTTGATGATGAGGAATACATTTTAAAAGGACTAAGCTATGGAGCCTCTGGATATGTATTTAAGGATATAGAAAGTCAAAAATTAATTAGAATAGTGAAAGAATGTTATGAAGGCAATCTTATGCTAGAGAATAAGGTTGCAAAGGTTTTAGCTGATTCTGCAATTAAGAATAGTCATATTAGAGAAATGCAGCCCTATGACTTTAAGCAGGAAGACAAATTAAATATGCTTTCAGAAAGGGAAAAAGAAATTGCAAGACTTGTAGCTGAAGGGTTTACTAATAAGCAAATTGCTCAATCATTATTTATTTCAGATGGAACTGTTAAAAATTATGTATCATCTATATATAGTAAGACAGGGATAAATGATAGAGCAAAGCTAGTTGTGTTCATAAATTCTAAGTAATAGTAACCATGGTCATATAAACATATGACTGTGGTTACTTAATTTTTTTACTTAATCAATATAAAATAGAATCAATGAACGAAGAGGAGTGAAGATAATGTTAAAAGGTGAAGGATTAAATTATATATTTGATATAGGAAAACCATCAGAGTTTCAAGCTTTGAGAGATGTTAGTGTACAGTTTGGAGATAAGAAATTATACGGTATTTTAGGACCATCAGGAAGTGGAAAGAGCAGTTTGTTGTATTTATTAAGTGGTCTTAGGAAGCCTACAAAAGGAAGGGTATTATTTGACAATAATGATATATGGAGTTTAAAAAGTAATGAATTAGCTGAATTTAGAAATAAGAATTTTGGTTTTGTTTTCCAAAGACATTTTCTAATTAATTATTTAACAGCTCTAGAAAATGTATTGGTTCCTGTTAATAAGGACTTTAAGAAATATGAGGGGAGAGCTAAAGAATTATTATGTGACTTAGGTCTTGAAAGCTGCATAAAAAAGAAGCCTTTTGAAATGTCAGGAGGTCAACGCCAAAGAGTTGCTATTGCAAGGGCTCTCATTAATGAGCCTAAAATAATTTTTGGGGATGAGCCTACGGCATCTTTAGATCATGAAAATGCTATTGCAGTAATGGAATTTTTAAATAGTTATAAGAATCACGCTACTATAATTGTAGTTACTCATGATCAATCAATATTAAAAGAGGCTGATGGTCAGATTCGTATTATAGATGGAAGCTTAAAGGAAGGTGACTTATAATGAGTCCTCTAAGTGTATGGAAATATCTAAAGACTCATAAGAAAAAAGCTATCAGTTCTTCAATTGTTATTGGACTTTGCATATTTATAGTTTTATTTATGCAGCTTATTGTAAGGAATATGGTAGATGGATTTAGTTTATCTACTGGAAGATTAAATTATTTTTCAGAGGCTATAAGTAAGGATGATAAAATACTAGATAAGGTAGTAAATGATTTGAATAAAGCTGATAGTATTGAAAAAATAATTCCATCAATCATTATGACCAGCAGCACAAAAAATACTATTGGCATGGATTCAGGATTTGTAGTATATAAGATGGAAGAAAAGGATATCAACTTTACTATGAATAAGTTAGGATTATCTTTGCAGGAAGGAAAAATTGACACTTCTAAAGAAAATTCAATAATTTTGAGTGACATGGTAGTTAGGAATAAGAAGTTAAAAGTTGGAGATAAGATATCTAAAGATACAGATCCATATTTTAAAATATCAGGTGAGTATGTTTTAACTGGAGTAATTAAAGGAGATATTAACTTAGGTTTTGTTCCTATGCAGTCAAATAAACATAATTTAACTTCAGCTAAAAATTATCTATTTTTTTGGAAAGATGGCTTCAGAAAAGAGCTAGACTCAGAACTTTTACAAAATAGAAGTAAGAATTTTGATGTTACAAATTATGATATAGATTGGAGTGATAGTCAAAATTTTAATTCTTCTTTTACCTTCATGTGTAATCTGTTAATTATCATTATAGTTCTAGTACAAGCAGTTATTATAGGTTTTACAAATTATTCAGAATATTTTCAGAGAAAGGAAGAGTTTGGTATTGAAAAGGCATTAGGTTTTAAGGTGAAGAACATTTTAGCTAGAGTCTTCAATGAGATATTCGTTATTAATATATTAGCGTTTGTGGTTGGTATAGCTTTAATTGTATTATTTATAGGAATAGAAAGTTTTAGAGTTACTGCAAGAGGAGTTCCGGGGTATAGACTAATAGTATCAGATGTTTTAAAGGTAGCTATATTTCCTGTTGTAACCACTATATCTTCTGTTTTTCCTGTAGCCAAACTTATAAGAAATGCAGATACAATAAATATAATAGAGGGGGGACATTAGATGGAACCATTAAGCACATTGAAATATATAAAGAATAATTCAAATAAGATAGTGGCTCAAATTATTTCATTATCTTTAGGAGTAGCTATAATATATTTTTTCTTTGCTTTTGGTGGGGGCTTTATAAAAAATATTAATAGATTGATGCATTCCCCTTTTGAAAACAAAGCAATATATATGGCCAATAAACCTGAAACAGCACTAAAGGATTTAAAACAATGCCGAGAAGAAATTGAAAATGCAGGTGGTGTAGAAAAAGTTTTAGATGCAAGTATAAACTCCACTTCTATGAAAACTGTTTTAGGTACCGTTGGATGTAGGGCAGTAGGGCTTAAAAAAGATGATATTAAATATATTTTTAAAAATGACAATCTAAAGCTTACACAAGGCAGGATGCCAGAAAATGATGGAGAAATATTAGCAAATGAGGATTATGCTAAATCTAAAGATTATAAACTTAATCAGTATATAGGTAATGATATAAATATCTTGGAAGGTATAGAAGGTAAAAAGAAAATAGTTGGTTTATTCAAAGCAGATGAAATTATGGTATTTTACGTTGATAAAAGCCTTGAAGATAAACAGAATGTTAGGGGATTTATTACAATCTTCAATGACTACAAACCTGTAAAAATAGTTGATGAAAAATACAAAAAATCAATAACTATTATGGATGTGGCATGGACAGAAACTTTTACTAAATCTTTTGAAGCAGCTTTTATAGGGTTTGGAATATTTATTGTGTGTGTCATGATAGCTATAGAATGGGTTATTTTAAATAACTTGATTTATATAAACTTAATATCTAGAAAAGAATCAATAGCATTGATGTGTGCTGTGGGAATGAGCCAGAAAGAAGTTAAAAAAGTTGTACTAAGAGAGCAGTTAGCTGTAATAATTATTGGATTTATTTTAGGAACAATAGTTGGTATTTTAGGAGTAGAAATATTAAACTTTGCTTATTTGGATCCTCATGGACAGACTATAAATATATTCGAACCAATATATTTATTAGGCTCCATATGCTTATCTATAGTAGTATTTTTAACTTCTAGAGTGCCTCTTAGGAAATTCTTTAACAGAACTGATATAATGGCAATATTAGAAGGAAGATAAACAATTTTTTGGAGGCGTATGCCTCCATTTTTCATGTGTTGAGATAGTTAGAATTTATAATTCAATATGTTTCTTTTTATGAATAATTTGCATAATCCTTAAATATTACTAAGTATGAGTAATATTTAGGGGTATATGGTGGCGAACTTTAAAAATTGTAAGCTTTATTATACAGATTCACCTGATTTTTTAGTAGAATACAGAGGTAATTTTAAAGAAGAAATATCTAAAATTACTTATGCTTGTGGTGACGTACTTACTAATACATTAGCTGTTATTTCTACGCCTTATGAAAACTTAGCTAGGCTCCAACAAGATGTGCCATCAATTATATATATAGATCAAAGACGTATGTTTATTGCCCAAGATATATCGCCTTCTGATGTAGACAATATAAATAATATTAAAATTAATCCATATTTAAATTTAACAGGTAAAAATGTATTGATTGGAATGGTTGATACTGGTATAGATTACTTAAATCAAGAATTTATAAGAGAAGATGGTACTTCACGGGTAGAGAACTTATGGGATCAATCGATTGAAGATTATAAAGATACTTCAGTATATGTAGGTGTTACGTATACTAATGAGCAAATCAATAGTGCTATTAATGCGAAAAAAAATAATCAAGATCCATATGCAATTGTTCCTTCAAAGGATATAGAAGGACACGGAACTAAAATAGCAGGGATTATAGGAGCGAGGGGGTATAATGGCCAATTTCAAGGAATATCTATAGATAGCAATTTTGTTATTGTAAAATTGCTAGAATCAACTAATTTTAAGAATAGATTAGCAGCTAATGGAGTTGATTATGTTCCGATTTATAACAATTCTGAAGTTGTAGCAGCAATAGAATACTTAAAAAATTACTCCATAAAGGTTCAAAAGCCTATGGTAATATTTATAGGAGTTGGAACTACAGAAGGTAGCCATGATGGGAATAATCTGGTGTCTAGATATATAACAGCTATAGGAACAATTAGGGGAATAGTTGCAATATCAGGAACAGGAAATGAAGGAGCTTCAGAAGGACATGCTTCGGGATCTATCTTGAATCAAGGCGATATTTCTACTGTGGAATTAAGAATATCCAAAGAAATGCAACTTTTTACTTTTGACGTGTGGGTGAGAATCCCTAATACTGCTTCAATAAATGTAATTTCTCCTAATGGGGAGGAATCTAAATTTATTAAGTCTAAAATAGATAAGACAGTAACAATCAAATTTATTTTTTTGAATACCACAATGACCGTAGCTTATTTCACACCAGAGCACTATACAGGACATGAGATGATACAGCTTTCTTTTACTAATATGAGACCCGGTATATGGGTGTTGCAATTAAGAGGAGAGTATATAACAGATGGAAGATATGATATATGGCTCCCTCCTGCTAAAACTCTACCACCAGGCACAAAATTTCTAAATTCGGATCCTAATACCACATTAACAATTCCATCCACTGCAAGAAAGGTTGGAACCATAGCATACTTTGGGAATAACAGTGCTCTCATCCCTACATCAGGAAAAGGGTTTAATGCAGATGATGTTATTATCAATCCTGATATTGCAACCTTGGGTGTAAATATATTGACAACGCAGCCTAGTGGAGGAGTTACTACAGTTACTGGAAGTTCAGCAGCAGCAGGCATTGTGGCGGGAGCTTGTGCATTATTGCTTCAATGGGGAGTTATAAATGGAAATGACACCACTATGTATTCTACAAAAGTAATAACATATTTAATTCATGGAGCTGATAGAAGTAATCCAGCGTATAGATATCCAAATAGAGAAATTGGATATGGAAAATTTGATTTGGTAGGAACCTTTGATATAATAAGCAGAAATTATAGGGTGGATAAATCATTAAGTGGAGAGAGTAGGCAGAGTGTAGATGATTTGATATCTTGGAAGGATGAGAACCATTGTCGTTATTTTGAATTTTATTTTAATAATTTATTTATAAGAATTCCAAAAGAAAATATGGAGGAGTATTATGAAAAAAACTAATGCACCAAAGGATATATTTGTGAATAGAAATTTGGATCATTATATGGTTCAATACCAAGGTGATATTGAAGCAGAAATTTCTAAAGTTCCTGGTTATTATGTAACAATAATAAATGATAAATATGCTATTGTATCTGTGCCTAAGAATGTTGAAATAAATATTGATAGACCATATATAAAATCAATTGTATATGTTATGCCAGCAGATATGCTTACTTTACAGGAAATTTCACCAGTTCAAGCTACTCAAGTTGATTTTTTGCAGCAACAGCTACCTCTAAATTTAACTGGAGAAGGTGTAGACGTTGCTATTGTTGATTCAGGGATAGATTATTTAAGTGATGAATTTATGAATGAAAATGGAGAAACAAGAATTCAATGTATTTGGGATCAAAGTATTTTAGCGGAGCCGCAAGAAGATGAAATTTACGTATCATTTGGAGCCATTTATAGAAAACCTAGCATAGATCAAGCAATCAAGGCAGGTACACAAGGAAAATCACCTTATGATATTGTGCCTACAAGAGATACTATTGGCCATGGTACTAATATGGCTGGAATAATTGGAGCTGCAGGGAAAAATCCAATGCTGAAAGGAATGGTACCTAAGTGTGATTTTGTTGCAGTTAAACTAATAGAGGATTATTCATATGAAGCTCAATTTAATATAAAAATACCCATTTTTAATGTAACATCAATTTTTGCTGCTTTAGAATTTTTATTTGAATATGCACTTACAAGTAAAAAGCCAATGGTAATTTATCTTCCGCTAGGAAGCTCTTTAGGAAATCATAAAGGCAACGGGATTTTAGAGGAGTTTATTGAACAAATTGCTGGAACTAGTGGGATTTTAGTAGTTTCAGGAGCAGGAAATGAAAGAGATACAGGTGGACATACTTCTGGTATTATTACAGAACCTAATGCAGTTACTGCAATGGAATTGCAGGCATCACCAGAGCAAAAGTACTTATGGATAGATGTATGGATTGATTTACCTAATATTATGACTATTGATATAGTATCTCCTTCTGGTGAAAGTAGTGGGGTTTTTCCTATTGTTATTAACGAAGTCAAAACTCATACCTTCATTTTTGAGCAAACCTCATTAAAAATTAATTATTATTTTCCAGAAGAAAATACTGGGGATGAATTAATAAGAATTAGATTCTACAATTTGCAGCCAGGCATTTGGATACTTAGATTACATGCAAACTATATTTTAAACGGAGTATATAATGCTTGGCTGCCACAGCGTGGAATAACTGTAGGAAATACAAAATTTAGTGCTTCAGATCCCTATGGAACTTTAACAAACCCTGGAAACTCTGTTTATGTGATAACTGCAGCAGCCTACAATCAAAATAATAATAATGTGCTCGATTATTCTGGAATGTCTTTTCGAGAAAGATTTATTGGTAGAGTTGATGTAGCAGCAGGTGGTGTAAATGCCTTAACTGTGGCACCTAATAATACTACAGCTGTTGTAAATGGTACAAGTGTTTCAGCTGCTGTTGTAGCTGGAGCCTGTGTGATGCTATTTCAATGGGGTATGGTTCAGGGGAATAATCGTAATATGTATTCTCAAACTGTTAAGGCATATCTTTGTAGAGCAACAGTTAAAAGAATAGGAGACATTTATCCAAATGCACGGTGGGGATACGGAATATTAAATGTGCTTCAAATGTTCGAGAGTATGATATGAGTGTTAAGTAAAAAAACTATACAACAAAAATTAATTAAAAGTCCTGGCTAAGAGTCATGGGCTTTTTATCTGTTAATTCAAAAGAAATTCTTTGTTTTTTATAGGTGTATATTTTAAATTTGAGGTTTTTTATAAAAAGGCTTTACAAATAAATACAGATGATGTATTATAAATACATAAAATCAAATTGATAATATCTATTTGAGAGGAAGTATAACGATGAATCTAAAAGAAAATGAAAAAAGTGAAAAAGAATTTTTGGAAGACTACAATATTGAAAAATATGAAAGACCAAGCATTACAAATGATGTGATTATTTTCACTACAGATGATATAAAAGAAGATAATCTTCGTAAAGTTCCCAAAAAGGGAATGCAGATATTGCTAATAAAGAGAAAAGAGCATCCTTGCAAGAACAAGTGGGCAATTCCAGGAGGCTTTGTTCAAATGGATGAAAATCTAGAGGATGGTGCTAGAAGAAAGCTAAAGGAAAAAACAAGGATTGAAAATGTGTATATAGAACAGTTGGGGACTTTTGGTGATGTGAAGCGTGATCCTAGAACAAGGGTGGTTAGTGTGGCTAATTTGGCGCTAATAGCTAAGGAAAATATAAAGTATACACAACCAGAAGCTAATAAAGAAACTCAATGGTTTTGGATAGAAAAGAAGGTAATAGAATCAAATTCTTTGAAAGGCAGTGTTGAAAATAGATATAAGTTAACCTTTACATCTGAAAATGAAGATATCAAAATGGAATATGAAATTATGGAGAATATTAGAAAGACAATTTTACGAGAGCGGGAAGTTACTTATAAATTATTAGAAGGAAGTAGTGCTGAATTAGCTTTTGATCATTACAAGATAATAGATTATGCTCTTGATAGGCTTAGAAACAAGGTGGAGTATACACCTATAGCTCTAAATTTATTGCCAAGATTATTTACAGTTAAAGAACTTCAAAATGTGTATGAAGCAATTATGGGGAGAGAAATATTAAATTTTAGAAGAAAGATGGATAATATGATAGTTGAAACGGATGAGAAAATAGATGGGAAGCCATTTAGACCAGCTAAGGTATTTAAGTTTAATGCAAATTGGGAACATAATTTTTAATTTATGAGGTGAATAAAGATGATTAGTTTAAATGATAAGAAAGTTGAGATAATTAAATTCCCAAATGGGGAGTCATTAATTAATAGTAATACGCTTAATATGCAAGAAAATAATGAGATAAAACTTAAGTTTGAGAATGATGAAGATTTAACTCATCTAATGTTTTTAAAAAGTCATTTAGATGAATTTAGACTAAAAGCTAGTTTGATATTTACTTACATGCCTTATAGCAGAATGGATAGGACAGAAGGAATGACAGTTTTTACTCTAAAATATTTGTGCAAATTGATAAATAATTTGGATTTTCAGCAAGTGGTTATATATGAACCGCATTCAGAAGTATGTGTAGCACTTTTAGATAGAGTTAAAGTAATAAATATGTCTGCAGAAATTACTAAGAGTTTGTTAGAAGAATTTAAATCAGCAAAAGAGGAAGTATATTTAATATATCCAGATGCAGGTGCTGCAAAGAGATATGGAAAGCAAATTCATTACGAAAATATTTTAACTGCCACTAAGGAAAGAGATTTTAAAACGGGCAATATAAAAAAATTAGAGCTTAATGGAACAGTGAGCAAGAAAGGCTTCAAAGCTATTATAGTTGATGATTTATGTTCTAAGGGAGGAACTTTTATTCTAACTGCAGAAAAGCTTAAAGAAATAGGTGCTTCAGAAGTTTATTTAGTGGTAACCCATTGTGAGAATACTATCTTTGAAGGTGAAATTCTTAAGAATGATTTAATCAAAAAAGTCTACACAACAAATAGTATTTTAAATGAAGAACATCAGAAAATTAATATAACAAAAATTATATAAAAGGGAGAGAGATAGGTTATGAAAAAATTACTAGTAGTTATAGATTATCAAAAGGATTTTGTAGATGGTGCATTAGGCTTTAAGAAGGCTGAAACTTTAGAAGAAGGAATTTATAACAAGGTAAAATCTTATTTAGATAGAGGAGATAAGGTGGTATTCACCTATGATACTCATTTTGAAAATTATTTAGAAACAAGGGAAGGCAGAAATTTACCAATTCCTCATTGCATTATAAATTCTGAAGGACATGATTTATACGGAAGATTAAAGGAGTTCAAAGGCGTAAAAAACACATTTCATTATCAGAAAAGATCTTTTGGTATAGATCCAAGCACAATGTTAAAGATTACTGAAGAAGTTGGAAATGATATAGAAGAAATAGAGTTAGTAGGAGTAGTAAGCAATATATGTGTAATAAGCAATGCTGTAACATTTCAGTCTCAATACGTAGAGTCAACTATAGTTGTAGATGCAAGTCTTTGTGCTAGTTTTGATCCTTGTTTACATGAAGAAGCATTAGATGTTTTGGAATCATTGCAGGCAAAAGTAATAAATAGAGGTGAAAGATTATGATAAACCCACTATTGCTAACAGATTTTTATAAGACTATACATCATATGTGTTATGCACAAGGCTTGACAAAATTAGTAAGCTATTGGACCCCTAGAATGTCAAGAAAAGAGGATATGGATAAGGTAGTCATGTTTGGACTTCAGCCTTTTATAAAGAAATATTTGATTAGTTATTTTAATGAAAACTTCTTTAATAGACCTAAAGATGAGATTATAGCTGAATATAAAAGGATTATTTCTAGAGCTATGGGAGAAATAGCAGCAGATACTGAGCATATAGAAAAATTGCATGATTTGGGATACTTGCCTATACAAATTAGAGCTGTGGAAGAAGGGACAAGGGTTAATATAAAAACTCCAATGATTGAAATTACAAATACTCATGAGGATTTTGCTTGGCTTGTTAATTATCTAGAAACTTTTATGAGCTGTCATATTTGGCAACCAATGACCAGTGCTACTATTGCCTATAGATATAGAGAGATTATTGAGAAGTATTTTGAGTTAACAGTAGAAAATGGTGAGCCTGCTAAAGCTTGTGGTGACTTTAGTATGAGAGGATTTAGTTCCTTAGAAAGTGCAGAATCTAGTAGTGCAGGACATTTGTTGTCCTTTACTGGAACAGCTACAATACCTGCAATTGTGTATTTAGAGGAGTATTACAACTGTGATATTGAAAAAGAAACTGTGGCTCTTGGTACTCCATCTACAGAACACAGTGTAATGTGTAGTTATGGACAAGATGAACTTTCTGCATATAAAAGATTGATTAATGAGGTATTTCCAACAGGAATATTGAGCATAGTTTCTGACACCTATGATTATTGGAATGTTATAACGAATTTACTACCAGTTCTAAAGCAAGATATTTTAAATAGAGATGGTAAGATTGTTATAAGAGGGGATAGTGGAGATCCAGTGAAGATTATTTGTGGGGATAATGAAGCATCAAAGGATAGTCCAGCCTATAAGGGGACTGTAGAATTACTATGGGATTTATTTGGAGGATCAATAAATTCAAAAGGATATAAGGTTTTAGACAAGCATATAGGAACAATTTATGGTGATAGTATTACAGTAGAAAGATGTGATGAAATCTGTAAACAGTTGGCTGATAAAGGTTTTGCTGTAAGTAATTGTGTATTTGGAATAGGCTCTTACACTTATCAATTTAATACAAGGGATACCTTTGGATTTGCATTGAAGGCAACTCATGCTGTGATTAATGGAGAGGAAAAATTTATATTCAAAGACCCTAAAACAGATACAGGAAATTTCAAAAAATCTCAGAAGGGTATGTGTTATGTATATAGAGAAGGAGATGACATTTTATACAAGGATCAATTAACTATTAAAGAGCAGGAAGCTTATACAGATAACTTGTTGATTCCTGTATTTAAGGATGGAAAACTTACAAGAGAATATTCCTTGAAAGAAATAAGAAATAGATTGAATAAGAAATTTTAATTAAATAAAGTAAGTAAAAATAATGCCTTGAGGTTAATATTTAATCTCAAGGCGTTTATCTTATATATGAATTATGTGAAATGCTATTGCATTGATTTTACAAATTCTACACCAAAGTCAAAAGCCTGTTGTAATTCCTCATCACTTGGATTGAATTTTATCTTTAATGGCTCTAATGGTGTTTTAAATTTAAGTTGAACAAATCTCTGTTGAATATTTTTTGTTGCCTCTCCACTCCAACCATATGAACCAAAGCAGGCTGCATATTTTCCTTTATGGATTGCAGGGTTTAGAGTATAAAGTAAAGATAAAACAGGTGGAAGAGCATCTGCAAGTATAGTTGGAGACCCTATTAGAAGGCCAGATGCTTGTTCTATTTCTTTGATAACTTCATCTTGTTTTGCAATGCTTAAATCATAGACTAAAACCTCATATTGATCATTTGTAGATTTAATTCCTTCTGCTATTTTGTTAGCCAGTTTTTCAGTAAAGCCATAAGCAGATACATAACCTAAAATTATACTTGGAGTTTTTCTCTTCTCAACAGTTGACCATTCTTTATATAAAGCTTTGTATTTATCTATATATTCTCCGCTTAAAACCATTCCATGTCCTGGGCAAATATATTTAATATCTAGGTCGTTAATTTTTGTTAATGCAGTAAGAACAAAAGGTTTAAATGGTCCTATTATCATGTCAAAATAGAACTTAAAGGCCTTAAGATATTCAGCATCTTTTTCTTTTTCAAGATCATTTCTAAAAATTTTATCTGAGCAATAATGAGCTCCAAAGGAGTCGCAAGTAATAAGTGTTTTTTCCTCTTCAACATACGAATACATTGTATCCGGCCAGTGTAAGTTAGGTGCTGAAATAAAGCGAATAGTTTTATTTCCAAGATTTAATGTTTCACCTTCCTTAACAACTTGACTTTTAAAAGGTTTGTTTACAATTTGTTGAAGAAATAGTATTGCTTGAGATGAACCAACTACTGTTGCATTTGGTGCATATTCAAGCAATTTGGCTGCTGAACCGCTATGGTCAGGTTCAGTGTGGTTTACAACAATATAATTTATAGTACTTGGATCTACAAGAGATTTAATTTTTTCAAGATAATCATCAAAAAATTTATCCTTTACAGTTTCAAATATAGCAGTTCCTTCGGTACCTTTTAATAAATATGAGTTATAGGTAGTACCAAACTCAGTTTCCATTATAACATCAAATACTTTAAGGTTTGGATCTAAAGAACCAACCCAAAATAAATCAGGTGAAATACTTTTAACATTTTCCATAATCAACACTCGCTTTCAACAATAATTACTATTAATTAATAACAATTATATAATTTTTAACTTTAAAAGTCTATACTCTATTTTTGATAGTTTTTAGTTTTATATTCTTAAAATACAATAAAAGTTAGGTATATATTATTATTATTTTGTAAAAATAAAATTAGGATGCGGTAATTTATTAACGGAGTTATAAAATAAAACTATTTTAGGCATTTGAAAATAAACTAGCAGATATACTTATTTATTTTTTCAAGATGCCTTATTTGAAAGGAATGATGAATATGAGATATCGTAATCAGAGAGAACATACAAGGGAAGAATCACTAAGAAATGAAACTAAAACAGATCAATCTATGTCAAAAAATAGTTTTGTAACTACCATAGAAGAACCAGCTCTAAATGAAAGTGGTGTAATAGCAAAGAAAAAAGGATTCTAATACAATAAAAAAGCTAGAGAATGTTTCTCTAGCTTTTTTATTTTTATTAAAGGTATTAAATATTGAGTGTGTTGGTAAGTTAATAATACAATATAAACTTCTAATTTTATATAGATTTTCACAAACCATCAATATCTGCTCGTAAAAGCTGAAAAAGCTTGTCAACATACTTCATGATAAAAAAATAGTGTTTAAGGATATTTTGTAGAAAATAAAAAAAAGCCGGAGAATTATCCTCCAGCTTTTTTTTATTTTATTAAAGGTATTAAATATTGAGTGTGTTGGTAAGTTAATAATACAATATAAACCTTTAATTTTATATAGATTTTCACAAATGGCCAATATTTGCTCGTGAAAGTCATAAAAGCTTGTCAACATATTTCACGCTTAAAAAAACGGCTTTTAAGAATATTTTACAAATGATGGTTAAAGTTATAAGAATAATCTTCAAAGTTTAAAAGGAAATTTTGAGTTTTATTAATTATCAAGTGAAACTTGATTCAGGTGGGGTTTGATCCCCGTCTGAATCTTAGTTGAACTTATCCAGGAGCGTGCAGCCGTTATCTCCAACTTAAAGAAGTTGGAGTGTTACGGATGCTAGCTATCGGATAAATAAATTATTAGTAATGAATAAGCAAAATCCTTAGATGAAGCAAAGATTTCAACTAAGGATTTTTTTGAATGATATTATATCATGAAAAATAATTAAATGCAACAAAACTGTCATTTTGTACTAGGTATTATAGCATAAATGAATTTTTGAAATAAAAATTTACTTTGAGATTATTATTGGTATAATTATGAAAAAATGTAGAATTTGCTCTTGAAAGGATAGATAATTGAGTTATAAAACGAAATGCAAAGTAAGAGAGAAAATTGATATTCAAATAATGATTGAAATTATTAAAAAATGACTTAATTTCAATCATTATTTGAAAAGGTATACAGAGGCAGATAGATAAAATTAAATATAATAGAGCTGTTTATTAAATTACAAGCTCTTATTATAAATTAAAGAATTCTTATTAAGGTTTTAAGTATCCCAAATCATAATTTATTTTGTGGAGGTGAAGAAGTAATCTAATTATAACTTAACTGGTTTTATTAAAAATAGGGAGGAAATAATTTAAATGAGAAGATTAAAACTTTTTGCTATTATTGCAGCAGTATTAGTTACTGTAGGAATTCAACAAACTAAAGTTGTTTCAGCGGCAGAAAAGGCTAACTCAAAGGTACAAATGGATAATGTGGATACACGAAATTTGGACAACACAGTTGTTTTAGGCGCAGAAAATAAAGTGAATGGAGTTGCTCAAGATAAAAAAGCAGACGCTAATAAAAATTTAAATGCTGCAGTAGATGTTAATGCTCATGTAAAAGTGGGAATGTTTAATGGAAGTACAAGCTCTTCATCAAATTCTATTAACCCTAAATTTAAAGTTACAAATACAGGAAGTTCTTCAATCAAGCTATCAAATCTAAAGTTAAGATATTATTACACATCTGATGATAATAAGGAACAAAGCTTTTGGTGTGATTATGCTGCTACCACCAGTGGCACATATTCAACTTTAACTAGTAATGTAACAGGAGTCTTTGGTAAATTGAATCAAGCAGTGACTAATGCAGATAGTTATTTAGAAATAGGATTTAACGAAGCTGCAGGAACCTTAGAAGCTGGTCAAACAATGGAAATTCAAACTAGAGTTTCAAAGGTTGATTGGTCAAATTACACACAAAGTAATGATTATTCCTTTGATAGTAAGGATTCAAATTATGTTGAAAGTGATAAAGTTACAGCAACTTTAAATGGGACAACTTTATGGGGAGTTGCACCAGATGGAAAAGTAACAATTGATCCAGTTATTACCACAGAGTCAGCAACCTTTGACAAATATGTTAAAAAAGCTGCTGATATAAATATAGGAATTAAATTTAATGATAATGTGTTAAAAGCATTAAGCTATTATAATGGAACTTCATATGTTCCTATGGTAAAAGAAAAGGATTACATTGTTACGGATGCAGGAGTTACTTTAAGTAAAGATTTTCTTTCAACTTTACCTTTAGGCAAAACTACAATTTCTTTTGATTTTGATAAAGCAAGTTCAAAAATTGTTACAATTGAAGTTATTAATTCAACTCCAAGTTCAGTTATAACTCCAGCATCTTCAGTATACGATCAAAGCAAAAAGGCAGATATTCCAGTGACAATAACTTTTAATGACAATACTCTTGTAAGCATAAATGATGGTAAAAAGGATTTAACTGCAGGAACAGATTATATATTAAAAGATAATGTAGCAACATTAACTCAAGCATATCTTGATACATTGCCAGTAGGAGATTCAGTGCTAACCTTCAAGTTTAGTGCTGGAGATGTACAAAAACTTACAGTGACTGTAAAACCTGTAGTAATGAATTTAAATGTTGTAATAGGAAATGCAACAGGTAAAGCAGGAACAACAGTTGTAGTGCCTGTAACTGTTAAAGGAATCACTAAGAATGGAATGAATGCATGTACTTTCACTTTAAGCTATGATAAGAATTTATTTGAAAATGTAAAAGTTACTCCAGGAGATATATGTGTAAATCCAGATGCAACATTTATACCAAGTGTAGATGCGGCAAATGGTTTAATTAATATTTTCTACTGTGATTCAACAGGAGAAGAATTAGAAGCAATATTAAAAGATGGTTTATTCTTTAATATAAGCTTTGATATAAAGAATGGATTAAAGTCTCAAAGCAGTGATGTAAAAGTAAGCGATTCAGGTAACTTTGTAGATACAAAAAGCAAGGCTTATAGCTTAAATTACACAAATGGTTCAATATCAATAGTTGGAGAACAAGTTGTAAATTCAGCTATAACTCCAGCATCTTCAGTATACGATCAAGGAAACAAAGCGGATATTCCAGTAACAATAACTTACAATGGAAATACTCTTGTAAGCATAAATGATGGTAAAAAGGATTTAACTGCAGGAACAGATTATATATTAAAAGATAATGTAGCAACATTAACTCAAGCATATCTTGATACTTTACCAGCAGGAGATACAGTGCTAACGTTCAAGTTTAGTGCTGGAGATGTACAAAAACTTACAGTGACTGTAAAACCTGTAGTAATGAATTTAAATGTTGTAATAGGAAATGCAACAGGTAAAGCTGGGACAACTGTGGTAGTGCCTGTAACTGTTAAAGGAATCACTAAGAATGGAATGAATGCATGTACTTTCACTTTAAGCTATGATAAGAATTTATTTGAAAATGTAAAAGTTACTCCAGGAGACATCTGTGTAAATCCAGATGCAACATTTATACCAAGTGTAGATGCGGAAAATGGATTAATTAATATTTTCTATTGCGATTCAACAGGTGCAGAATTAGAAGCAATATTAAAAGATGGTTTATTCTTTAATATAAGCTTTGATATAAAAGCAGGAGCTAAAGAAGGAACCACTGATGTAAAAGTAAGTGACCCAGGGAACTTTGTAGATACAAAGAGTGCAGCTTATAACTTAAATTATACAAATGGTTCAGTAACAATAGTAGGAGTACCAGTGGATAAGTTTTCTACTAATATAGGAGCAGTGGAAGGAAAGGCTGGGGATACGTTAGTTATTCCAGTTTCACTAAAAAATATTCCAGTATCAGGCATATCAAGCCTTGATTTGAAGTTTAAGTATGATTCTAACTTAATTGATATAGTAAGTGTAGCACCAGGCAGTATAATTGCTAATCCAAAGGCTAACTTTAGCTACTATGACAATAAAAATAATAATTTATTGAGTATGTCATTCTTAGATTTTGAAGCAACAGGTAAAGATTTGATCAAATCCTCAGGAGATTTGGTATATATAACAGTAAAAATTAAGGATACAGCAACTCCAGGTGTAACAAAGTTATCAGATAATGGAGAAACTAATTTTGGAGATGCTGATGGAAAAGATTTAATCTTTGTATTAAACAATGGAACAATAACAATTCATTAATAAATAATTAGTATATTTCAGTAATACTCAAAAATTAACTATTGATAATTACCCTTAATATAGAATAAGAAATTCTTAAGCTCAGAGTTAGTTTATTTAAAGGAAGTTCCCCTCCTTCTCTGAGCTTAAGGGTAACTTACATTTTAGTACATATTAAAAATTAAAGTGAGAGGAGAAATATTTATGAGAAATAAAAAAAGGTTAGCCTTGGTTGCATTAACTACAATGATATTTTTAACTTCAATCACACCAGCAAGAAAAATAAAAGCAGATGAGAATTTGGATTATTCTACAGCGTTAAAAGACTCAATTATTTTTTATGATGCAAATAAATGTGGAAAGGATGCAGGAGTAAACAATTATTTTACCTGGAGAAGTGCATGCCATATTGATGATGGAAAAGACAAGGGTCTTGATTTATCAGGTGGCTATCATGATGCAGGAGATCATGTGAAGTTTGGCTTGCCACAGGGGTATGCAGCTTCAGTTATGGGATGGGCATTATATGAATTTAAGTCTGGTTTTGATTCATCTCAAAATACTGACAAACAGTTGCAGCAGCTTAAGTATTTTACAGATTATTTTCTAAAGTGTCATCCTAATACCAATACATTTTATTATCAAGTTGGAGATGGTGATACAGATCATGGTTATTGGGGAGCACCAGAAAAACAGACCACTTCAAGACCAACATTATATGTAGCTGATTCCTCAAATCCAGCATCAGATGTATTAGGTGAGACTTCAGCAGCACTTACTCTTATGTATTTAAATTATAAGAATATAGATTCAAATTATGCCGCAAAGTGTTTACAGGCAGCAAAAGAATTATATGCTATGGGAAAAACAAATCAAGGATGCGGAAGTGGTCAAACCTACTATAAATCAAACTCATATGGAGATGATTTAGCTTGGGCTGCCATTTGGCTATATATAGCTGAAAGTAATAATCAGTATTTAATGGATGCAAAACAATTTATAATGTTGAATTCCATATCACTTAATGATAATTGGACAATGTGTTGGGACAGCATGAAATTGCCAGCTGTTCTTAAATTATCAGATGTAACTGGGGAAAAACAATATAAAGATGCAATGGATTTTAATTTTAATTATTGGAAAAACACAGTAAAGACTACTGCAGGAGGATTAAAATATTTATCTGACTGGGGAGTGTTAAGATATGCAGCTGCAGAGTCAATGCTAGCTTTAGTATATTACAAAAATAATAATGACGAATCTTTGAAAACATTTGCTAAATCACAAATTGATTATATATTGGGCAAAAATCCAGCCAATATGTCCTATGTTATAGGCTTTGGAAGTAAATGGCCTAAACATCCACATCACAGGGCTGCAAATGGATATACAAATGATAATCATGATAATGAAAAAGAAGCTAAAAATCTAATTTTAGGAGCATTAGTTGGAGGACCTAGTTCCAATGATACCTATGTAGATGATATAAACCAATATCAGTATACAGAAGTAGCCATCGATTATAATGCAGGTTTGGTTGGAGCACTAGCTGGTATGGTTCAATATACTAACAATATTTCAAAAAAATTAGGAGATGTCAATTCAGATGGGAATATTGACATCAACGATTATGTGGCAATGCAAAAATATGTATTAGGAAAGGATGTTAACATTAACAAAATCAACGCAGATGTCAATTCAGATGGCAATGTAAATTCTAAGGATCTTTTGATATTAAGAAAATATCTATCAAAGCAAATACCAAGTTTTCCTGTTCAATAAATATTAGATATTAATTTGATTGTTACCGGTTTGTTTTAATTTATTTGAAGGGAGGATAGTTTAGTAAAAAATCATAGAACGACTGGTTACTAAAATAAATTATAAGAATTAGGGGGAAATATAAAATGGCAAAAGCAAAGTTTAAAGTGACCTTAGCTTCAGTTCTTTGTGGCACACTTTTTTTGACACCAATACTTTCATCTAATAGTGCTAGAGCAAATACAACTGGTGATCCTGCTAAAATTGATGAATATCAACAACGTTTTCTAACCATGTGGAATAAGATTCATGATTCAAAGAATGGCTACTTCAAAGATTTTACTTCTGATGGAAAAACATTAAAGGTTCCATATCATTCAGTTGAAACTTTAATGTGTGAGGCACCAGATTATGGGCATGAAACTACTAGTGAAGCTTATAGCTATTATATGTGGCTTGAAGCTATGTATGGCAAGTTTACAAAAGACTGGTCAAAATTCAATGATTCTTGGGATTCTGCTGAAAAATATATTATACCTCAATCTAAGGATCAGCCAGGAATGTCAAAATATAACCCTAATAGTCCAGCAACTCTAGCTAATGAATATTTAACAACAGATAAATATCCAAGTAAATTACAGTTTGGAGCTCCAGTTGGACAAGATCCTATTAGTGATGAACTTAAAAATGCTTATGGAACCTCAGAAATGTATGGAATGCACTGGCTTTTAGATACAGATAACTGGTATGGTTTTGGAAATCATAATGATGGAACTAATACTAGCCCTTCATATATCAATACTTTCCAAAGAGGACCATCTGAATCTGTATGGAAGACTGTACCTCAACCATCTTGGGATGAATTTAAATTTGGTGGAAAGAATGGTTATTTAGATTTATTTACTGGAGATAATAGTTATTCTAAACAATGGCGTTATACTGATGCGCCAGATGCAGATTCTCGTGCAATTCAAGCCACCTATTGGGCTGATGAATGGGCAAAAGAACAAGGTGCAAGTGTTAGCAATGATGTAACTAAAGCATCAAAGATGGGTGACTATTTAAGATATTCTATGTTTGATAAATATTTTAAGAATATAGGTGTAGGTTCTGGACAACCATCAAATACTAGTGAGCATTATCTATTGTCTTGGTATTATGCATGGGGAGGTGCAGCTGACGGTGGTTGGTCATGGAAGATTGGCAGCAGCCATAATCATTTTGGATATCAAAATCCTATGGCTGCTTGGGTAATGTCTAAAGATAGTGATTTTAAGCCTAAATCAGCTAATGGAGCATCAGATTGGGATAAGAGTTTAACTCGTCAATTAGAATTTTATCAATGGTTACAATCTTCAGAAGGAGCTATAGCAGGAGGAGCAACTAACTCTGTTACTACAGAAAGTGGTAGTTACAGTCAATATCCAGCAGGAACCCCAACCTTCTACGGAATGGCTTATGATTGGCAGCCAGTTTACCATGATCCACCAAGCAATAATTGGTTTGGTATGCAAGTATGGTCAATGCAGCGTGTAGCAGAGTATTACTATCAAACTGGAGATAAGAGGGCACAAGCTGTACTTGATAAATGGACAAAGTGGGTAAAAGATGTAGTACAACTTAATTCAGATGGAAGCTATGCAATACCATCAAATCTATCTTGGTCAGGTCAACCAGATACTTGGAATGGAACTTACACTGGAAATCCAGGTCTTCATGTAAAGGTATCAGACTACACTCAAGATGTAGGTACAACTTCTTCTTTAGCAGATACATTACTTTACTATAGTGCTGCTACTAAGAAGTACTCTCAATATGATGATGCTTCAAGACAACTTGCTAAGGATTTGTTAGATCGTATGTGGAATCTATATAAAGATGATAAGGGTGTATCAGTGCCAGAGGCACGTGCAGATTATAAGAATTTCTTTGATACAGATGTATTTGTTCCACAAAGCTATTCAGGAAAAATGCCTAACGGAGATGCAATTAAATCAGGAATTAAGTTCATAGATATCAGATCTAAATATAAGTTAGATCCAGACTTTAAGAAAGTAGAAGATGCTTACAAGAATGGCACTGCTCCAGTATTTAATTATCATCGTTTCTGGGCACAATCCCAAGTTGCACTTGCTAATGGAACTTATTCAATCTTATTTAAGCCAAGTGTATCTCTAAAAGGAGATGTAAATGACGACAATAAGATAGATATTAATGACTATGTTCTATTACAAAAGGTTGTATCAGGTAAAGCTCAAGATGGTTATGATAAAGATAACGCGGATGTTAATAGCGATGGCAAAATAAATTCAAAAGATTTATTAGCATTAAGACAGCTTATTACAGCTAAGCAAACTAAATAGAAGATAGATATTAAGAAAAAATAGAAATAGTAATTGTAGGACTGAGTCTTATGATTACTATTTCTAGCTTATAAAGAGGAAAATATAAGCATATATTTATATAAAAGTATAAACAAATGTTTATAGAAAAATATAAAAATATATAAATATTTATAGTAAAAATCAGGGATTGGAGAAAAAAAGTCTATTTTAGGATTAGCTTGATATTAATATAAAGCATCAAAATATTTTATAATATGAAAGAAAAAATTTAGATACCATTAAATTTTAGAATAACTTACTAAATTAATAATATATATGTAATAATCAAAAAAGATATTGTATAATATATCTAAATTGGACTTAAAATTACAAGTAATATTTTATTTATTAGAGAATTATGTGGAAGGCGATAAAGCTTATATAGTAGCCGAAGGGTGCATAGTGCCACCTATTATCTATGTAGAAGTATTTCATAATAATGCTGGTAGACAAACTATAATGCATCAAAATTTAAGCGGGATGGTTCTATACACATTTTTATAAACATATAAGACATTTATAGTTACATAGGTATTTTATGTATGTTTTTTATAATAGAATTATTTTATAAATTAACTAGAACTAATAGCTATTGCTTATAATTTGGGTTCAATAAACATATAGTTTTACAAGGGGTGTGATGGGCAAAATGAAATCAAAAGAATTTAAAAAATCTTTAGCTCTAATTCTTTCATCTATAGCAATGATGGTTGCAGCAACTGCAAGTTCAATGTGTTTTTATTGGTGGTATGAAGAACCAAGTATGCCAAAATCTTTATATAAACAAGATTAAATAAAAGAAAACGATAACTAATTTAGTTGTCGTTTTCTTTTATTATTAATTCTTGTTTAAATAATCCATCTTCAAGTTTTGTATTTAGAAGAATATTATTGTAATCATTGTTAATAATATTTCTAATTGTTTTTAATCCTATACCATGATTTTTTCCTTTGGTAGAATAATTATCTTCATATAATTTGTAGATAGGAGGAATATTATTAATACAAGAATTATTTATGATGAATATAGTCATATTGTTATTTTTAACTATAGCAAAATGCACTAGTTTCTTTTCGCATAAGAGAGATGCCTCTATTGCATTATCAAGAAGAATTCCAATTATTCTACATATATCTATGGTTTTTATGTTTATTTTTTCTATATTTTCTATTAATTCAATTTTTGTTTCGATTCCTTTAGATTGTGCATAAATTAATTTTGATGAAACGAGCGCTTTTAGTGGAATTATTTTGATATATTTCAATAGTGCTAAATGTTTATCTTTAGACATAATTTTATAGCTCTCGGGTAGTATTTCTTTATTATAGTATTCTTTTAGACCGTTAATGTCCTCAGTGTCAATAAAATCTCCCAGAGTAGAAAGAATGTTCAAGTAATCGTGTTTAAATCGTCGCAAGTCAGTGTATAAGTTTTCTAACATGTTGGTATAATTTTGTAATTGAGAATATTCTTTGTTAAGATATTCTTGTTTTAATACATTGACAATTATTTTAGTAAAACTGTATAAGAAAACTAATATCATTGTAAAAAAGGTTAACATTAATAATTCATGAAGAAAAACATCAAAGTTACTGAAATAGATATTAAGGTGTTTGTATATAGTTAAATATTCTAAAAGTAAAGCTAAAGTAATGATTACACTTGCTAATAGGTATTTTAATTGTTTGTGTTGGTGAATTTTGATATATTTAAAATTGAGTTTAAAGAGCAGTTTACTTAATATTTTGCTAATAATAGTACTAAGAATAAGTATAATTACTCCTATAATAGAATATAATTTTATATTTGAAGATACTGCTTTATATTGTATGTTAAGTAATGTTGAGCAGATTAGTCCAGTAAGAGTGTCACTAATTATAACAATAATAATACTAAACAAAACAGTTATTATAGAATATAATATGTTTTTACTATTAATATATAAATATATACTTGAACTAAAAACAAACAGAAATAATGAAATAGTGGCAAGTTTGTAGAAAAATAAAATTGCAAGAATTAAATAACTAATTAATGAAAATAAAAGTAAGCTTTTTTTACTTAATTTTATAAGGCTTAAATTAAGCATAGGAATTAACATCATTAACATTAGAATTAATGGATAAAACAAATAGAAAATTACTTCAGACATTTCTGTAACAACCCCTTTAGGTACCTTTGAGCCACATAGCAAGTTTCACCATTCACCATTTCTATTATTAAATTATCTTTATCGATGGATCTTATTTTTTTGGTATTCACAAGATAAGACCTATGAGGCTTATAGTAAGCTGAGCTTACTTTTGTTTCAATTTCTTTTAAAGAACCATAAAATTCTGAATGTCCAGTTTCAGTATGTACCCTGATTTTATGTTCTTTACTTGAGGTTTCAAAGAATAAAATTTCATCTAAGCTAAAGAATATAAGGTTATTACCTATTTCTAAAGATATAGCATTGGTATCCTTTATGTCCCTATATTTTTTAAGTTTAATCACTTCTGATATACATTCATCAAATTTTTGTATTAATATTTTTTTATCAGCCTTTAATATATAATCCAAAGCTTGTACTTTATATTGGAAAGTTAGTAGAGTTAATTCAGTATGAGAAGTTAAGAATATAATAAATCCATTTGGATCTATAGTTCTCAAGGTTCTTCCAAGAGCTAAGCCGTCCATAGTATTCTCTAAATCGATATCAAGTAAGTATATATAGTTATCCTCATCTGAGTTTTCTACAAACCTAATTACTTCATGTGGATCACTACAAGATAAAGCAATGCTTATGTCCTTACATTCTATATCTTCCATAAGAATATTTTCAAATTGTTTTCTTTGTTGATTATTATCTTCACAAAGTATCAGTTTTAGCATATTATTTTCCCCCTTAAATTTATTTCACACTTAGGTAATTTCTATAATTTTTTTTAAAAAGCATATATGCCATTGGCGTAATCATCATACATTCCTCGAAAGTAGCAAAGGTAATGAGACTCGCATACACTTCATTTTTTATTAACATAGCTATGCAGAAAAATAAAATTAAAGTTATAATAGAATTTATTTTTAGTGATTTTCGTAACTTTTTGCTTACAAGAGGTCTCTCTGCGGTATCTGCAGGAGCATATAAACATGTAAGTATAAGATTTACTGCAAAAAATATAATTATTACTACCTTATTAAAAGGAAAGTATAAAGATAGATATACATTTCCTAAAAATGCAATGTAGTTTATAATAACGCACTGGAAACTTGAATTAGCATGAACTCCACATGCAAATGTTCTTAAAATAGCAAAAAATATAAATGCAATAAATGTATAATACAGTACATTTAAAAAATAAGCTGTAGCAAATAAAATAATCATTTTAACAATGTTTATAAAGATAACTTGTACACCATAATTGATTTTCTCTAAGTCTTGTTCCGACGTATCTGTATTTTGTTTTATGAAGTTAGTGCATTTCTCACTTAAAATAGCACTAATACTCATAAGAATTCCCCCTTTAAATGATAAAAATAGATATTAATTCAATATAATAATATACTGTTTTAATTAATTTTACCATATAATTAAGAGATATTTTTTTATAAATATTATAAACATGTTAAAATATATATTATACTTGATAGCGAGTGGAAGCTTATGCTAAAGTAATGAGATGAAATGTAAATTAGAAAGGAACAACGATGCAGAATAATATAAGTTTATTTTTAGGCACAGGATTAATTTATTTAGTAATTTTTATACTACCTATTTTTATTTATTTAAGAGTAAAACATAAAGTTAAGCCTTTAACATATCTGAGACTTAAAGGAAATGTTAGAAAAGGTATATTATCTGGAGTATTAGTTAGTATTTTATTTATTATTTTATTAATTATTAAAAATTCAATTATTGGTTGGAAATCAATAAACTTCAATATAGGTTTACTTTGGATAAGTGTAATATGTGTAGGTATTTTTGAAGAAATACCTTTTAGAGGATTTTTGCTGCAACAATTAAGGAAACATATGAGTTTTTGGAGCGCTAACATAATAACTAGTATAGTTTTTGTTGTATTTCATTTTCCAACATGGATAATTTCACATGTTAATATTGTAAGTGCATCTATTCCTATTCTTATGGGAAGTTTAGCATTTGGATACTTATTTGAGGAATATAAGTCTTTGTGGTCTCCAATAATATGTCATTCTGTGTTTGATCTATGCACATGGATAGGACTAGCTTAAAAATAGTTATAAAGATTAAATACTTTTATTAACTATTGTATAAACAAATTTGATAAATTAACGAAAAATAAAGTGTAATAATTTTATAGGAGAAAACATATGACGGAAAGTAATGTTACATTAAAGCAAGTAATAAAACTTATACAAAAGGTATTGAATTACATGGACCCAAGATTATTGGATCATGGTGAAAAGGTAGCATACATTTTATATAAATTATTGAAAGTGCATAAAGGATACACAGATGAAGAGATTTATAAATTATGTACTATAGCTATATTTCATGATATAGGAGCATATAAAGTAACTGAAAGAGATGAACTTTTAGATATAGAAACTAATACCCCTATAAACCATGCTGTTTATGGAGCTCTATTTATTAAATATTTTTCGCCTTTAGGGGATTTAAATGAAGTTGTTTTAGGGCATCATTTGGACTCGAGTTATTTTGAAAAAGAAAGGGAAATAGTAATTCCAAAAGAGGCTTTGATGCTAGGATTAGCTGACAGTATAGCTTTGATTCATTTAAAAGATAATGCGATTAAACAATCATGGCTGGAAACAAAGAAAAAAGAGTATTTAGAAGAAAATGTGGGCTTATTTCAGAAAGTTAATAAAGATGATTTTATTAGTACAAGATTGAGTGATAATACATATAAGGAAGAACTCTATAGTTTCTTTGGAAGAAAGGTAGTTTATAGAGATGAAATAATTGCCTATGCAAAGATGTTGGCGTACTCAATAGATTTTATGAGTGAATCTACTCTGAAGCATACAATTGTGGTTGAAGCTGTTAGCTATGAAGTTGCCAAGCTATCTGGTATGAGTGAGGAAGATGCCATAAGAATTAAGATAGCAGCAACTATTCATGATATAGGTAAGATTGCAATACCAATAGAAATCTTAGAAAAGCCAGGGAAATTGACCACTGAAGAGTTTGAAATAATAAAGAGTCACGCAATAATTGGATATAAAATTTTAAGTGATTTAAATATTGATGATATAAGAGATATTGCTAGTGCACACCATGAAAAGCTGGATGGGACAGGCTATCCGTTTGGATTAAAGGGAAATGAAATATGCAAAGAAGCTAGAATAGTGGCAGTGTCAGATATATTAAGTGCATTAATGGGTGTGAGAAGTTATAAAAATGAATTCAATAAGGAAAAGATTATACAGATCTTAAGAAACATGGTAGAAAACAATAAAATAGATACTCATATAGTAAATTTGGTCATAGAGAATTATGATGATATTATAGAAAAAGTAAATTTTCAAACTGACGAATTAATGAGTAGATATGTTACTATGAAGAAACAGTATAAGATATTGTTAAGTAAGTTGGATAGTAATAATTTTTAATGTATTTTTAGAAAATGTAAATAAATAAAAACAATAAACAGAGTATTTAAGGGGGACTTAAAATACTCTGTTCTTTCATATTTTATACGGGGATATAAAATGTTATCAACTACTTTACATGTTTTATTATAAGGTTGTTATATGTCAATTCTGTGTCATATAATAAAATCACATGTTAATAAACTGTAAAGTATGTTTACTATATAAGAAAAAATTGACATTCATTGATTGATATGATAAAAAAGTAATGTTATTAATCTTATGTAATTGTGCGGCAATAAGCATAGAAAGAAGGTGGAAATATGTTTGAATTATCATTTAATAATGTAAAAAAGTATTTAGATGCAACCTTAGTATTGGAGGATATTACTTTTAATATATATGACGGGGAAAAGGTAGGTATAGTAGGAGCAAACGGAAGTGGTAAAAGTACTATACTTAAATTAATGTCAGGAATTTATTCTATGACTAGAGATGATGAGGGGTATATTATTATGCCAAGAAAGGCTTCTGTAGCATATCTAGAACAAGTTCCTAAGTATCCTGAGAATATGAAAGTGATAGATGTATTAAATATTGCGTTTGAAGAGTTGAAAATTATAGAACAAGATATGAAAACTTTAGAATATAAAATGAAATTATTAAAAGGTGAAGAGTTAGAAAGAACTTTGCAACAATACAGTGCAGTTCAACATAGCTATGAGGTTAAGGGCGGCTATGATATAGAAGAAAAGTTAAGCAAGGTATGTAATGGACTTAATTTTGGTAAGGAGTTTTTAGAAAAGGATTTTGACATATTAAGTGGAGGAGAGAAGACCACAGTAATCCTTGGCAAGATATTATTACAAAATCCAGATATATTATTGCTAGATGAACCTACAAACCATTTAGATATGGCAGCAGTTGAATGGCTTGAAGGATATTTGAAATCATATAAGGGAATTGTTATTGTGGTATCCCATGATAGATATTTCTTAGATAATGTAGTGACAAAGATCGTTGAAGTGGAAGATGGAGTCTGTGAAACTTACAATGGAAATTACTCTTCATATGTAAAACAGAAAGAAGAGAACATGCTTTTACAATTTCAGGCTTTTAAAGAACAACAAAAAAAGATTGCAGCAATGGAGAAGGCAATTAAGGATTTAAGAGATTGGGCAATAAGAGCAGATAATAATAAGTTTTTTAAAAGAGCTGCAAGTATGCAAAAACAACTAGATAAGATGGATAGAATCAGTAAACCTAAGCTTGAACGCACCAATATGAAATTAAACTTTAAAGAAGCTGATAGGTCTGGAAAAGAAGTTATAAAGGCTGAGAAACTATGTAAAAGTTATGAAGAAAAGCAACTTTTAAAAAATGCAGATTTATTAGTGCTATTTCAGGAAAGAGTAGCTTTGTTAGGGTCCAATGGTTGTGGTAAAACCACTTTTTTAAGGATGCTTCTTGGGGAAGAGGTACCTGATTCGGGAGTAAGTAAAGTAGGAGAAAGCGTCAAGGTTGCTTATTTGCCACAAAATATTAAATTCAAAAATGAAGAAGCCACAGTATTAGATGTTTTCAGAGAAGATATATCAATTCTAGAAGGAAAAGCAAGAGAATACTTATCTAAGTTTATGTTCTTTGGTGGTACAGTATTTAAAAAGGTGAAACATCTATCCGGAGGAGAGAGAATTAGGTTAAAGTTAAGCAAATTATTATATGAAGATGTAAATTTATTGATTTTAGATGAGCCTACAAATCATTTAGATATTGATTCAATAGAAACTTTGGAAGAATCTTTAGAAAATTTTCATGGAACAATATTTTTCATTTCTCATGATAGATATTTTGTAAATAAAATGGCTGATAGAATAGTTGAAATTGATGAAGCAAAATTCAAAAGCTATTACGGTAATTATGATTATTACAAAAGTGAAAAAGAAAAGTTTAAAGTACAGGTAGTAGAGGAAAAAGTCAAAAAAGAAAAGATAAAGACAGTGAAACCTGTAGATATCAATAAGAAGATTCTGGCGAAAATTCAGAAACTAGAAGAGGAAATAACAGAATTTGAATTATGTATTCAGCAAATTGAAGAACAAATGTTAAGTCAAGGAACAGATTATGATAAACTTAATGACCTTTGTAAAGAAAAAGAGGAAATGGAGAAAAATTTAGAATCAGCCATGGAAAAATGGGAAAAATATAACGAGGAATTGGATAAAAGTTCATAAAATTGGATTACTTGACTTGATAAAGAATTTTTTAGGGGCTATGATATATATAGAGACAATTATGTTTAAAAATTCTTTATTAAATTTGGGAGGCAGAATTTTGAATGGGAGTAAAATATCTAAAATAATAATTGGTGCTGCTATTTCTAGTGCTATTATTATGCCAGCAAAACATGCATATGCAGCAACTGCAGCTAATAACTTAGGAAGTGTAAATAATACTTCTGGTAAGGGAAAGGTTATTAATGTTAGTACTAGCTTAAGAGTAAGATCAGAAGCAAGCATAAATTCTAACATAATAGCTTATCTAAAAGAAGGACAAGCTGTAAATATAATTAAAAAATGTGGAAGTTGGTACAATATAGAGCTAGATGGACAAAAGGGGTACGTATACCAAGATTACATTGAATTTATTCAAAATAGTAATAATATTAGTAATAATACTAGCAATGTAGAATCAAAATCTAAGAGAGGGGAAGTAACCAATGTTAGTTCCAATCTTAGAATGAGAGTTGGGCCTAGTACTAGCACTAATGTTATAACTTATTTAAATGATGGACAAGCATTAACAATAACAGGTGAAAGTGGTAATTGGTATGAAGTAGAGGTTGATGGAAAGCGCGGGTATGTATCTAAGGATTATGTAAAATTGCTTGATTCAACAAGTAAAAATCAAAAACCACAAAACGAAGAATCCAACGATACAAAATCTAGTGAAAAAACTATTAAAAAGCTAGGAACTACTCAAAATGTAAGCGTAAACTTAAGAGTAAGAAAGAATCCAAGCACAAATAGTGCAAGCACAGTGTTAGCTTACATATATCCAAATGATACATTTGAGATATTAGCTGAAGTTGGGGATTGGTATTCAATAAAATATAAAGATACAACAGGGTATGTTTATAAAGAGTATGCTAAAATTATTCAAGATTCTAATAATACTAATTCTGGTAATAAAACAGAGGATTCAAATGAATCACAGTCATCAGTTTACAGTAAGGTATTATCTCTTATGAAGCAGCAAATTGGGTCTCCATATGTTTATGGGGGAGCTGGAGAACCATTAACAATGAGTCTTATAAATAGGCTTAAGAATATGTTCAAAGACTATGCAGCAGAAGGAAAATATGATAGAGCTGCACAGGAAGTTAACAAAGGATATAAAGCCTTTGACTGCTCAGGATTAATGTATTGGGCATTTCAACAAGCAGGTATAGGTTTAGGCAGAACTACATATGATCAAATTGAGGATGGAATGGAAGTTAGTGTTAATGATTTGAAACCAGGAGATTTACTTTTTTATAAATCTTTAGGTCATGTGGGAATGTATATTGGAAATGGTCAGTGGATAGAATCTCCTAATCACAATGCTTGCGTAAGAATTTGTAATGTACCTTGGAGCAGTATTGGAAGAGCTAGGAGAGTAATTAAATAATAGTTATTAGATGACTAATAAAAAATACCTAAAGGAATGGATTCCCTTTAGGTATTTTTTGTTATATAAATTCTCTATAAATTGCTTTTATACTGGCTTCAAAATCGTTACTTTCAACTCCAGTAAGAATATTTATTTCACTTGAGCCTTGATCTATCATTCTAATATTAATATTTTCTTTTGCAAGAGCAGAAAATATTCTTCCTGCAGTTCCTTTTGTTTTAGTCATACCACGACCAACAGTAGCTATAAGTGCCATGTTAGGATGGATTTCTATAGAATCAGGGCTGCATTGGCGCTTAATTTCTTCTACTACTTTATCTAACTTACCTTGTAGCTCAGAATCTGCAATAACTAAAGATACTGAGTCAATTCCAGAAGGCATATTCTCAAAAGACACATTATACATCTCTAATATAGATAAAAGTCGTCTGCAGAATCCAATTTCTGAGTTTAAAAGAGCTTTTTCTATTGCTATTACTGTAAAGCCCTTTTTACCAGCTATACCAGTTATAGTTCTGCTATAACTTATAGGGCTTAAATCATCAACAATTAGAGTACCCTTATCTTCTGGTTTGTTAGTATTTCTAATATTTATAGGAATTCCAGCATCTCTTACAGGGAATATGGCTTCTTCATGAAGTACTGAAGCACCCATATAAGATAGCTCTCTAAGTTCCTTATAAGTTATTTTTTCTATGCTTTTTGGGTTTTCAACAATTCTAGGATCTGTCATTAGAAAACCAGAAACATCAGTCCAGTTTTCATATAGGTCTGCCTTAACTGATTTTGCAACTATAGAACCAGTTACATCAGAACCACCGCGAGAAAAAGTTTTTATCTCACCATTATCTTTTGCACCGTAAAATCCAGGGATAACAATTCTAGAACTATTACCTAATTTTTTTGTCATTGCAGCTTGGGTCTTTTCTTCATCATAAACTCCAGATTCATTAAAGATTATAACTTCAGCAGCATCAACAAAGTCAGCATTAAGAAAATTTGCAAGGATTAACCCATTTAGATATTCGCCTCTACTAGCTGCGTAGTCATCAGAGGCTCCTTTAGTTAATGTGTTTTTTACAATGTCAAGATGTGATTGTATATCAAAGTTAAGATTTAATTCCTTTACGATACCAAGATATCTTTCAGAAATTAATTTGAATACATCATCAAAGGGAATACGTTGTTTTACATGAGTGTTGCAAAGATATAATAAGTCAGTAATTTTATAGTCATTAGAATCTCTTTTACCGGGAGCGGAAGGTACGATATATTTTCTATTACTATCCGCCTCAATTATGTTTTTTACTTTCTTAAATTGTTCGGCACTAGCTAAGGAGCTTCCACCAAACTTAGTAACAACAATTTTATTCATTTTTTACCCCACCTTAATACTTATTGCTAATATTTTATCTAAGACATCTTCAAAAAAAGTAAGTTCATATACGTTGACTTGTTATTTATTGAAGATGTTTAATTTTATATAAATAATATCAATATTTTATAGTATATGCAATGTATATGTTAATAAACCGTCAAAGTAGTGACATTGACTATGAGTCATAAAATTATTATAATTAATTATAATGACTTAGAGTCATTTGTGAAGGAGTAGAGATGAAAGTGGATATAGATAAAAGAGAAGATAAGAAAAAGATTAAAGAAGATAAGTTATATAAATCTGCTTATGAGTTATTTACTACTAAGGGTGTAAAAAATACGGCAATAGATGATATAGTAAAAAAAGCTGGAATTGCGAAGGGAACTTTTTACCTTTATTTTAAAGATAAAAGAGATATAATCAATAAATTAATTCTGCTTAAAAGCAGGAATGTATTAAATGAAGCTATAATAAAAACAAAAGAAGCTAATATAGATTCTTTTCAAAATGAATGCTTATATTTTGTGGAATATATCATTAATTATTTCAAAAAAAATACGTTAATGTTAAATCTAATTGATAAGAATTTTTCTTGGAGTGTTTGCAAATTTGAGGTTAATAAGACTGATAAATATGAGAATATAAAAGCTGCAATAAAAAAATTTATAGATAACATGATGGTCAAAGGTATGGAACGAGAAGAAGCTGAAATTACATTATTTATGGTTATGGAACTTGTGGGCAGTGTTTGTTATACTTCTATTATAAATAATGAGCCTACAGATATTGATACTATCAAACCAGTTTTATATAAGAAAATAATTAGAATGGTTAATGTTTAGAGCTATTGCCTAAAACTCAAAATATTAATGGTTTTATTGATAAATAATTAAGTAATGAAAAATAATTAGAATAATTTATGAAAAAACTATTGACATAATTGATAAATATTATATAATTAATATTGTAATAAATAATTGATTGAGACGACGGGGTCTTAGCAAAATGGGTTGCTAACACTACGGCGTTTTTTTATTATTATTTTTACAAATCATTTCTGCAGAATGAGAAATTTACATTAGAAGTAGAGCACAGAATGTTTTTTAAAATACTGTGGTATAATAGTAGTAAAAAGGGGGCTTTGTATAATGGATTATAAAATAACAAAGATTGATATTTTTACTAGGAAATCAAAGTTTGAAGAACTAAAAGAGGCCATGAACGAGATAGGTGTTACAGGAATGTCTGTGACACAAGTTATGGGATGTGGTATGCAAAAAGGTGACATTCAGTATTATAGAGGTGTTGCTGTAGAACAAAAACTATTACCTAAAATAAAGGTTGAAATAGTAGTATGTGAAGTTCCTGTAGAGAAAGTTATCGAAGCCGCTGAAAGGGTTTTAAGAACTGGAGAAATAGGAGACGGAAAGATTTTTATATACGATGTTCAAGATGCGGTAAAAATACGTACAGGTGAAAGAGGAGCAGATGCTCTAATAGATAAAAATAAATAATATTTTTCAAGAGGGTAAAATAAAAACTATATATAATACGTAAGAAATAAGAAGTAATAATTAGTAGATTTAATGGGGGCAATAATTTATATAAATTAAGAATATAAATGGGGAACTCATTGACTTCCTAAAATGAATAATATAGAATATAAATAAGTAAAAGTTGGGCAAAGGCGTTCAATAGAAAAGTATTTTTCTGTTGTGCGTCTTTTTCTACTAAATAGAGGGAGTGAGTCAATGAGTAAATATTCTAAGCAAGATATAATAAATTTAGTTGAAGATAATGGAGTCAAGTTTATAAGGTTACAGTTCACAGATATTTTTGGGGCACTTAAAAATGTGGCAATAACAGATAAGCAACTTCAAAAAGCATTAAACAATGAGTGTATGTTTGATGGTTCATCAATAGAGGGTTTTGTAAGAATTGAAGAGTCAGACATGTATTTAAGACCAGATTTAGATAGCTTCGTGATTTTTCCATGGAGACCACAGCAAGGTAAGGTTGCAAGATTAATTTGTGATGTATACAGTCCAGATGGAACACCGTTTCTTGGTGATCCAAGAAATGTTCTTAAAGATGTTATAAAGGAAGCAGAGGAACTTGGATATACATTAAATGTAGGACCAGAGTGTGAATTCTTCTTATTTGAAACTGATGATAAAGGTCAGCCTAAGTTAGAAACGCAAGATCAAGGGGGCTATTTTGATTTAGGACCTGTAGATTTAGGGGAGAATGCAAGAAGGGACATGAGTTTAATGCTTGAAGAGATGGGATTTGAGATAGAAGCATCTCATCATGAAGTGGCTCCAGGTCAAAATGAAATTGATTTTAAGTATAGTGATGCATTAACTACAGCTGATAATATAATGACATTTAAATTAGTAGTAAAGGCAATAGCTCAAAGGCATGGCTTATATGCAACCTTTATGCCTAAGCCTATATTAGGAATTAACGGTTCTGGAATGCATATAAATATGTCTTTAAACAAAGATGGAAAAAATGCTTTCGTTGATGAAAGTGATAAGTTAGGTTTGAGTGAGACTGCATATTATTTCATAGCAGGCTTAATGAAACATATTAAAGCTATGGCAGCTATAACAAATCCTATAGTAAATTCTTATAAAAGATTGGTAGCAGGATACGAAGCGCCTGTATATATAGCATGGTCAGCAAAAAATAGAAGTCCGTTAATTAGAGTGCCTGCAGCAAGAGGAGCTGGAACCAGAATTGAATTAAGATGTCCAGATCCAAGTGCAAATCCATATTTGACACTAGCTTGTTTGTTGAAGGCAGGATTAGATGGAATTAAAAATAAGTTACAAGTACCAAATAGTACTGAAAAAAATATTTTTGAAATGTCAGAAGAAGAGAGATTAGAATTAGGAATTGAAAATTTACCAAGTAGCTTGGAAGAAGCTATAAATTATATGAAACAGAGTGAATTAGTAAAAGAAACTTTAGGTACGCATATTTTTAATAATTATGTAAAAGCTAAACAACTAGAATGGGATCAATATAGAACTCAGATTAGCCAATGGGAAATAGACAATTACTTGAAAAAATATTAGGATGGAGCGGTTGCTATGAATATTCAAAGGGGAGTAATAGTAGCACTAAGTAATGTAGAAACAGCACAAAAAGTTAAAATTATGCTGTGTGACGAAGGCTATGATGTGTTAAGTATATGTAATACTGGTGGTGAACTTATAAGAAAAGCCATTCAGTATGCACCAGAATTAGTTGTTACAAGTTATAAAATGCCGGATATGACGGTATTGGATATTTATGATGCTTTAGCAGATCAATGTAGTTTTCTAGTGGTTGTGAATGAATTATATCGTTCTTACATCAAAGAAGAAATGGATGTATATTGTATTAATAGCCCAATTTCAAAACCTGTACTTATTAATGCCGTGGATTTGATTTTTCAGAGTAAAAGGAAGATTTTGAAATTAAGAGAACAGGTTGAAAAGTTAGAAAATAAGATGGAAGAAAGAAAGCTTATTGATAAGGCTAAAGGAATTTTGATGTTGAATAAAGGTCTTTCAGAAATGGAAGCTTTTAGATATATACAAAAGATTAGTATGGATAGTGGACATAAGATGAGTGAAATTGCTGAGAAAATTCTTTTAAGTGATTTTTAAGATGGAAAATAACCCCACAAATAAATTTAATTTCCTTTCATTGACGGGTGTAACTGCCCGTCCTTTTTTTTATCTATATAATAAGGAAGGGATTTTTTTGTTTTGGAGAAATACTGGAGTTTTTTTGTATTAGGATTTAAAATAGAGATATAAATAAAATTATATTTAAGGAGAATTAAATATGTCATTAGATAAGAAAAAAATTGATTATAGTTTTTATATAATAACAGATGGTGGAGATAACATTATAGATACAACTAGGGAATCTATATTAGGTGGAGCTACTGTGGTCCAATATAGAGAAAAGCATAAGCCTTATAAAGTTATGTTAGAAGAAGCAAAGAAATTAAAGGATTTATGTGATGAGCATGGTGTGCTTTTAATAATTAATGACTATATAGATATTGCTAAAGCAGTAGGGGCAGATGGTGTGCATCTTGGTCAAGGAGATGAATCTATAATTAAAGCAAAGAAACAACTTGGAGAAGGAAAAATAATAGGTATTTCAGCAAAGACCTTTGAGCAAGCTAAGATTGCATACGAAAATGGCGCAGATTATATTGGTTTTGGTGCTATGTTCCCAACTCAATCAAAAGCAGATGCTGAGTATGCTGATATAGAAGAGTTTAAAGCAATAAAAAGAAACTTAAATATTCCTGTAGTACTAATTGGAGGTATTAATCTAGAGAATGTAAAAGAAATAGATCTAGATTATGATGGGGTTTGCGTGATTTCTGCAGTGTATTCATCCAAAGATCCTAAAGGAGTTTCAGAGAAATTTTGTGAAATAATCAAAGAAAGATTGGAAAAAAATAAAAAATAGAGCTTTTTATATTTATTTATATTTAGTAAAACTGTATAATATGCTTGAGGTGAATAGTAATGTATAAATTTGATTTTGAAGGAAAAACATATGAGTTAAATGAAGAAAAGTTCCAATATCTTATTGGAGATGATCAAATAGAGGTTCAAGGGATTGATTTACATAAAATTTTAAATCTACTAAGTGAAAGTAAAGAAGTAGGATTTACAAGACAATATTATAAAGACCCTTGTGATGTTTGTATCAAAGAGGATTCTGCTAAAGAGAAGTACTACGGTTTTTTAGAATGCCATTTTTATATCTTCACTAAAAATAATGAATACGTAGTGAGCAGCATCTCAGAGAAATATGAGCCTAATTCTTATGGCAGACTAGTTAGGCTTGGAAAGCTTGATAATAGTTTTCTAGTAAGTGTAATAGTTTGTGCTAATTGTGGAGCTTTCGAAATTGAAATTGAACAAGTTGATATGTAGTATGAACTTATAGCTTTTATAACATAAAATAATTAAATTTTAGAAGAAGTTTATTGTGATGATGTAAAACAAAACAATAAACTTCTTTTTTTCTTTGTGAATTAATAAAATTAGGAAGGAATAATTAAATTATAACAACACAAAACGTTTTCATGAGGGCAAAAATTTTTACTTTAACAGATTTATCTAGTAAATGTAAAAAGTATAAAAAATATGGTACAATTATGTATATGTTGCAAGTAAATTTTAAGTTACTTTTATATTATATAAATTATTATATGTATAGATGAAAAATTAATAAAATGAATTTCTATAATTACATCTAAAGAATTAGGGGGACAGAATATGAAAAACAAAGCAAGCAAGGCAAGATGGATACTGAGAGGAGTTTTTCTTTTACTCTTCATTTGTTCAATATATTTAGTTTACGATATGTATCATAGTTACTTTAGAACTGCACCATCAGAAAAATGGGCTAAAGCAGTAAAAATAGCTGAGGGAATAGATATAGATAAGGCTAAGGTACTTAAGTTTAATGATAAGAATATTGTTGTTTACAATGAAAAAGAGAATGTTAAGGTACTATTGATAGATAAACTAGGAAAAGTAATTAAAAATTCAACTATTAGAACAGAAGATGATTTTATTATAAATTTAAATCTTGCTACAGATGGTAAAAGTATTTATGTTTCTTGGATAAAGACAAAAAATAGTGAAAAATATATGGAAACTCATGTGCTAGATGAAAACCTAAATGACATTAAGAAAATTGTTGAGATAGGTGTTCAATCTATAAAAACGCTTAATTCTCAGGAGATGCTATTAGAATATAAGGACAAACTTCAAATTAAGAATGTAAAGGAAAATAAGAGTATAGAGGTAAATGTCCCTTCTGATATAGTAGGAGCTATTAAAACAAAGGATGGCTATATTATTACGAGTTTTCATGATTATCGCTTATCTTATATAACAATAAAAAATGGAAAGATAAATATTAAGAGTAATATAGCGAGATTTACGAATGACGGTAAAACAGTTTATAGTGATTTAAATATAAATGCAGATGGAAAGTTTATGTATGTATTGTTACAGAGGGGAGTAGATGGAACTGTATTAAAGATTACTTATGATTTAAATACAGATAAAGTGGTGGATAGGGCAGATTTTCAATATCAAGATATTACTACATTTAATAGTGTAGTGACTATACCATATATTAATGATGTCAGATTTTTGATGGTAGTAAATAAGATGTCTGATGTTGAAGAAAAGTCTGAATCACAAGTTGTGGAACTGACTCTTAAAGATAATGTGGTGAAAAATATGGCAAGTGTCAGCAAGAATATGGGGTTTTCACAAGTCCCAGATATAAATGGCGATACTGTGGTTTTTAGAAATATTAATGGAAATAAGAAAACCTTATATATTACAGCAAGTAATGATGAATTTATAAAGGCAAATAATATAGATAGAAACGAGGAAAAAATACTTTCAAGGGATTACACCACAAGTAAAGTAATAACTTCCATATTAAGCGGTGTGCTTATGGGAATAAAGTGGATTATTGCAGGAATTATATTAATGGCAATAATGATATTTGCTTTTTTAGATAGATATTATGATAAATATAAGAAACCATACTATATTATAAGCTATGCAGTAGTTTCACTGATAAAAATATTTACAATATACAATGTTGTTTATAGCAAGGGAATGGCAAAGTTACCGAACGTAATAGAGAGTCCAATAATAGGTGTTTTTTTATTAGCTTTAATTAGTATACTATGTGGCACTTATGCTTATATAAAATATACAAAGGATTTAGACCAACTTTCAATCATAAGCTTTATTGAAGGGGTAGCAATTGATACTGTTTTAACTGCAACATTTTTTGTTTCATATATACAGTTATAATTCTAAAAAATGTTATTAGATTCTATTCTTGCAGCATGTTTTTATGTAAAGTAGCATTTTATGTATATTTAAAATATTATAAACATTTAGAACATTTTGTTTTACAAGTTTTATGTAGGGATTAATAATTGATACCATTTTGACCTTAATATTATTCATTCCATATATTTGAACTAGTATTTTTGAAAAAAAAGAAAATAATATTAGAAAAATATGAATTAATTGCAAAAAAAATATTGACAAAAACAAGAAATGAATATATACTGATTAACATATAATAAATTAATAAATTAATTTATTCGAATAAAGCAAATAGATAAACCTAGATAAGTTAAAACAATAAATTAGCAAATTACTGTCCGATACAATGAAAAGTTAACAATTAATAAAATAACATTTTTACAAAATGAAGTGTTTTTAATATAGAAACATTAATATGTTTCTATGAAAATATATAATAAATTAATCTAAGGGGGCAATATTTATGAAAAAGAAAAGATGGTTAGCATCAATTTTAGCAGCAGCTATGCTAACAACAACAGCTGTAGGTTTAGTGGGTTGTGGAGACTCAAATAGCAATTCACAAGGAAATTCAGCTAGTGATAAGAAGGACTCAAAGCAAGAACTAAATATAATCTATTTTGATCCTCAAACATTAGACACTAATAATTGTTCTGATACAGATTCAGCTACTATCATTGGTGCAGTACAAGAAGGTCTTTTAAGAATTCAAAATACTGGAGGACAAGATAAATTAGTTGACGCTGGTGCTGAAAAGCATGAAGTATCTACAGATGGTTTGACATACACATTCAAATTAAGAGATTACAAATGGTCAGATGGAAAGCCGGTTACAGCTCAACAATTTAAAGATTCAATAATAAGAATATTAGATCAGAAAAAAGCTTTTCCATATGCTTTCTTCGCATATAATATAGTTAATGGACAAGCTTATAATCAAGGAAAGGCGAAGGCAGAAGATGTTGGGGTTACAGCTAAAGATGATAAAACTTTAGAAATAAAGCTAGCGAAAGCTGATCCTACATTCTTAAGTAAGATAGCATATCAATGCTTTATGCCAGTAAGACTTGATGTTATAGAAAAAGGTGGAGAAAATTACGAAACAGATATAACAAAACAAGTATACTGTGGACCATATAAGATTTCTGAATGGAATAAAAATAATAGTATAAAGCTTGTAAAGAACCCTGATTACTGGGATGCAAAGAATGTTTTTATAGAAACTGTTAATAGTACAAACATTAAAGAGTTCTCAACTCAAGCACAAATGTTTGAAGCAAAACAATTAGATGTAACAGGTTCAACTACAGAGTATCTTGATAAATGGACTAAGGAAGCAGAACAAGGTAAATTTAAGGCAATAAAGGCTGGGGATCCATCTACTGATTACTTATCATTCAATTTAAAGAATGCTCCAAGTGGTATTTTATCAAATGTAAAAGTAAGAAAAGCTTTTGCTATGTCAATTAATAGAGAAAATTACTTAAAGGACGTATTTGGAAGATATACACCAGCGTATGGAGTAGTTCCAACAACATTAAGTTTAGGAGATAAAGAATATAGAAGTATAGTTCCAGAACCTCTTAAAGATGAAGTTTCTAAGTATGCAGGTAAACCACAGGAAATCCAAAAACTTTTACATGAAGGTTTAAAAGAACTTGGTAAGGACAAGGATAACTTAAAGGATATCCATTTAACATATTTAGTTTATGGAGCAACTTCTTTACAAAAGCAATCAGCAGAATGGTGGCAACAAGAACTTCAAAAGAATTTAGGAGTTACAATAGACTTAAAGGTTTATGGAGAAAGCAAATTATACTATAATGATTTAAAAGCTTATAAATATGATTTAACTCTACAAGGTTGGCATGGTGACTACAATGATCCTATGACATTTATAGATTTGTTCTCAAATCCAGATATGCAACCATACACTGGTGGATATAGCAATGAGGATTACAATAAGATAGTAGATTCTTTAGCTGGAGTTACAGATCAAGCTAAGAGAAAAGATATCTTTGCAACAGCTGAAAAGAAGCTAATTACAGAAGATTATGGTGTAGTTCCTGTTGATTATAGAGATAAGAGAACATTCATGCAAAATTATGTTAAAGATTTTGAAATGCCAATGTTCGGCTCACTTTATGAGTGGAGATGGGCTTACATTTCAGGAAAAGAATAAAATTTATATATAGAGGATATTCTTATGGAAATGCACATCAGATAGCTGGTGTGCATTTTAAAAATGAAGGGAGAGTGGCAAAAAATGTTAAGGTATTTAATTAAAAGAGCTTGTGCAATGATTGTTACATTATTTATAATAATGACAGCTACATTTTTTCTTTTAGCAGCAGTACCAGGAGATCCGTTAACAGAGAAAGTTTCAAAATTACCACCAAATATAAGGGCAGAAATGTATAAAAAATATGGTTATGATAAACCTGTTTTTGAAAGATATCTTAAATCTATGCAAGGAATAATTACAAGATTCGATTTTGGGCAATCTATAGTATATCCAGGGCAAACAATTCAAAGTGTAATGAAGGAAAAGGCACCTATATCAGCTAGATTAGGTATTCAACAAATTATTCTTGGAATTGGGATAGGACTAATTCTTGGAGTTATTGCAGCTGTAAAGAGAGGAACTTGGGTGGATTATGGTATAGTAACAATAGCTATGATATTTGTATCAGTACCATCTTTGGTTATAGCTCTTATTTTGCAGATTACATTAGCAGGAAACTATTTTCCTATAATAGGATGGCCTACAAAAGGAATGTCATTTATATCAGGTTTTAAGTACACAGTGCTTCCTACATTAGCAGGAGCGTTTGCGTATATAGCAGGTTATGCTAGACTTATGAAAACTTCAATGCTTGATAATATAAGTCAAGATTATGTATTGACAGCAAAATCAAAAGGATTATCTAGAGTACAAGTAATAAGTAGACATGTATTCAGAAACTCTTTTCTTCCAATAGTTACAAATCTTCCATTGACAATAGCATTTGTAATTACAGGATCATTTTTTATTGAAAGAGTATACTCAATACCAGGAGCTGGTCAATATTTTGTAGATGCAGTTACAGGTAGAGATGTACCTATGATAATGGGACAAACACTATTAACTACAATTTTATATTTAATTGTTCTTTTTTTGACAGATATTTTATATACTGTAGTTGATCCAAGAATAAGAATTTCTGGTGGAAAGAGATAGGAGGCTAACTATGTTGAAATTGACAAAAGAAATGATGGAACCCGTAGATGCGGAACAACTTAATGCTGATTTAGTAGTTAGACCTAATATTAGCTACTGGCAAGATGCATGGAGAAGACTTAAGAAAAATCCTATGGCAATGTGTGCATTAGGAGTATTGATAATAATAATAATTTTAGCAATTGTAGGGCCAAGTATTAAAGGGCTTGATTATGTATCAATAAACTCATCACAAAAGAATATTAAACCAAATGGACAGTATTGGTTTGGAACCGATAATTTTGGAAGAGACTTATTTTCTAGAATATGGATTGGTGCGAGAATTTCTATAGCGATAGCCTTATCAGCTACAGCAATTAAGGTAGTTATAGGTTCTTTATATGGAGCAGCAATGGCTTATTTTGGGGGATTTGTTGATCAACTTTTAATGAGAATTATTGAAATTATAAGTAGTATACCAGACTTAATTTTAACAATGTTAATTATGATTGTTTTAGGTAATGGTAAAGTATCACTTCTTATTGCATTATGTTTTACTGCATGGATTAATACAGCAAGAATGTTAAGAGGACAAATCATGCAATTGAGAGAATGTGAATATGTTTTGGCGGCAGAAGCACTAGGAGCTTCACCAGCAAGAATAATTACAAAGCATTTAATTCCAAACACTATTGGACTTTTAATTTTGGACATTGCAACAGCAATACCAGGTATAATATTTGCAGAATCATCCCTTTCTTTCTTGGGAATAGGACTTCAAACACCTGACTTTAGTTTGGGATCATTGTTAGCATCAGGACAATCAGCAATGGCTTTTTATCCATATCAATTGGTTTGTCCATCTATAGTATTATGTTTAATAGTTTTATCATTTAACTTGTTTGGAGATGGATTAAGAGATGCCTTAGATCCAAAATTACGTCAATAGGAGGAATTGTAAAATGGAAAAGATACTAGAAGTAAAGAATTTAAGAGTATCTTATCACACTTATGCAGGCGAAGTGCAATCTGTAAGAGGTATCTCCTTTGATGTAGAAAAGGGAGAGGCATTAGCTATTGTTGGAGAATCAGGTTGTGGTAAGAGTGTTACATCAAGAGCAATCATGTCAATAATAGAAAAACCAGGTGAAATTAAAAAAGATAGTAAAATTATATATAAAGGTGAAAATATTTTAGAATTTAATAAAAAGCAACTTCAAAATTATAGAGGTGGAGAATGTGCAATGATATTCCAAGATGCACTTACTTCATTAAATCCAACTATGAAGGTTGGAAAGCAAATAGCAGAAAATTTAGTCATCCACAGAGGAATGAATAGGAAGCAGGCGATGGAAGAAGCCGTTAAAATGCTTAAGCTAGTAGGAATTCCTAATCCGGAGACAAGAGTAAATCAATATCCACATGAATTTTCAGGTGGTATGAGACAAAGAGTTATGATAGCTATAGCCTTAGCATGTAGTCCAAAGCTTTTAATTGCTGACGAACCAACTACAGCATTGGATGTAACTATTCAAGCTCAAATTATTGAACTTATAAAGGATCTTCAACAAAAAATAGGCTCATCAGTAGTTATTATCACTCATGATTTGGGTGTTGTTGCAGATATAGCTGATAGAGTGGTTGTAATCTACGCAGGTCAGATTGTTGAAAAGGGAAGAACAGAAGAAATATTCTATAATCCTAAGCATCCTTATACTTGGGCGCTACTTAATGCAGTACCAAGACTAGATTTAGAAAATAAGCAAGAGCTTTATACTATAAAGGGAACACCACCAGACCTAATTGCCCCACCAAAGGGTTGCGGATTTGCACAACGTTGTAAATATTGTATGAAGATATGTTTGGAACAACAACCAGAAAACTTTACATTTGAAGATGGACATGAGGCAGCTTGCTGGTTAAATCATCCAGATGTACCAAAGGATAATATTGAATTCTTTAATAATGATAATGTTCAATCCTTAGATGGAGGTGCAAAATAATGAGTGAGGCTAAAAAAGGTGATGTTATATTAGAAGTTAAGAATTTGAAAAAGTACTTCAAAGTAGGACCTAATGCCATATTAAAGGCTGTTGATGATGTTTCTTTCGTATTAAGAGAGGGAGAAACATTAGGTCTTGTTGGTGAATCAGGTTGTGGAAAGACTACTTGTGGAAGAACTTGTATAGGAATGTATGATAAGACAGATGGAGAAGTAATATATAAAGGGCAAAAAGTTCATGAGCTAAAGGGAAGAGATAAAACAAATTTTGCCAAAGAAGTTCAAATTATTTTCCAAGATCCTTATGCTTCTTTAAATCCAAGAATGACTGTAGCTGATATTATAGCAGAAGGTATAGATATCCATGGGTTAGCAAAGACTAAAGAAGAAAGAAATCAAAAGGTTTATGATCTTTTAAAGTTAGTTGGCTTAAATAAGGAACATGCCAACAGGTTCGTTCATGAATTCTCAGGTGGACAAAGACAAAGAATAGGTATTGCGAGAGCACTTGCAGTAGAGCCAAAGTTTATACTTTGTGATGAACCAATATCAGCTTTAGATGTGTCAATTCAAGCACAAATTGTTAACTTACTAATAAAATTACAAAAAGAAATGGGATTAACTTATTTATTTATTGCCCATGACTTATCAATGGTTAAGCATATTTCTGATAGAGTTGCCGTTATGTACTTAGGCTCAATGGTTGAATTATCAACTTCAGAAAAGTTATATGCCAAACCAATGCATCCATATACTCAAGCTTTATTGTCAGCAATTCCAATTCCTGATCCAGAAATTGAAAAAAATAGACAAAGAATAATGCTTGAAGGGGACGTACCAAGTCCAATCAATCCGCCAGAAGGATGTAGATTTAAGGCAAGATGTAAGCATGCTACAGACATATGTGGAAAGGTGACTCCTAAGTTAGTTGAAGTAGAACCAGAACATTTTGTAGCTTGTCATTTATTTGATAAATAATTCAATTATTTATGTAGGGAGCACATATGAGAACTAAAGTTAAACAAATTATATTTGATATAATTAAAGTTATTAAGATTGCTACTATTACATTTTTATGTATTCTTGTAATCATTGGAGGTATCTCATTAATTGTTTATAAGGGAAAGTTTGTTCCTTCCTTGGATATTGTTAGAGCAGTATTATTTTTTGGTGCAGGTATAGGTCTTATAATTACAGCGGCACTTGTTCTAAAAAGAAATACTGATGATGCAATTGAAAAAAGACCAGAGTGGCAAAATAAGTTTAAAAGCATCAGTTTTAGAACTTTTATAGCTACATTTAGTGTGACCATAATAATCTACGGTTGTATAATTGATTATATTAGATATGCTTTAAAGTAAAAAATATAAGGGATAGATTTTTTAATCTATCCCTTATATTTTTTTTATTAATAATAATTTATAGAAGGGATTAAATTGTATTGTATATAATATTATAATTATAGATCCATTTATGTGAATTATCATTGAGGTAAGCGACTGAGTTTTATGAAATTTTCCATAGATCTATAGAGTGTTAACGAGTAAAATATAGTAAATATGTAATTAGTAATGGAATAAGTATGAAGCTACCAGCGTCCACTTGAACCTCCACCACCGGAAGAACCTCCTCCAAAACCACCAAAACCACCACTACCAGAAGAACCATCTCTAGGACCATGATTCCTAAAAAAGCTATTTAATAGTAAAAGTTGAAAGAGCGTAGAAGAAATTCTTCCTTTATTAAATATTAAATCTAGAAAAAATAGAAGCAAAAAGATTCCTAAACCAATCTTTCTTACGGCAGAATTTGAATTAGAAGTAGTTTGTTCAGGTAAAGATATATTTAGTGATTTATCTAGTTTAACGTTGTATTCAGTGGCAATATAGTCACTAAATTTACTATAAGCGTTAAGCAAGCCTTCTCCATATTTTCCTTCAATAAAGCTTGGTTTTGCTAAGGATTCCATTACTCTGTTACTTAATATATCTGGTATTGCTCCCTCAAGTCCACGTCCAACCTCCACTCTCCACGTTCTATCATTTTTAGCTAGGAGAATTAATAAACCATTATCCTTCCCTTTTTGACCAATTCCCCAAGCTCTAAAGAGGTTAATAGCATAATCTTCAATTGGAATATCATTAGTAGAGTCTATTATCACTACAACGGCCTGAGCGCCAGTCTTATCTTCTAATTCTTTTCCTATAGAAATAATTTTATTTGCTTCTTCACTTCCCATAAGATTGATATAGTCATTTACATACTTATAAGATGTAGACTCTGGAATTTTGACTTCAGCTTTTACAGGGAAGCTCAGGAATAAGTTTACTAAAAGAAGAATTAATGAAAAGAAAGCAAACTGCTTTCTTTTACTGTTTATATTCACTTAGTAAAATCTACAGAAGGAACATTTTGAGCTCCCTCGCTAGCCTTATAAAGTGATTTTTCAGGAAAACTAAATATGGAAGCTATTATGTTATTAGGGAATGTTCTTCTTTTAGTATTATAATAATTTGCAGCAGTATTATAATCTTGTCTGGCTACTGCAATTCTATTTTCTGTTCCTTCTAATTGAACAGATAAGTCCCTAAAATTTTCATTAGATTTTAAGTCAGGATATCTCTCAACAACAACTAATAATCTAGATAAGGCTCCAGAAAGCTCAGCATCAGCGTTGGCTTTGGCAGTTGTAGTGGAAGCACCAGCTAGTTTGCTTCTAGCATTGGCTATGTCTGTGAATATGGTCTTTTCTTGAGCTGCATATCCTTTAACTGTGTTAACTAGGTTTGGAATTAAGTCTGATCTTCTTTGTAATTGAGTATCGATATTAGATGAGGCAGCATTAACATTCTGCTCAAGAGAAACCAAATTATTGTAGCCACTAATAGGAATAAATAGTAAGACTAACACTACAGCTACAATTATACCTATTTTTACACTTTTTCTCATAAAATCAATCCTCCTTATATACTAAGGTTATTATATGCAAATTAATTAAATTTATAATAAAGGTCTGCAAAGAGAGTATCCTCATTTACAGACCTTCATTATACAGATTATATAAATAAATTTAATCCAGCTTGATCTGCTGCTCCTAAGTAAGATGCAACACCACCAACTTCTACTCCATCAATAAATTCTTCTTTCTTGATGCCCATTAAATCCATACTCATTGAGCATGCAACTACCTTAACTCCCATATCAATTGCATTTTTAATCAATGTTTCAAGAGTGTCAACATTATGCTTTTTCATAATTTTTTTTATCATTACAGGACCCATTCCCATCATGTTCATCTGAGATAGTCTTAACTTTCCAGGATGACTAGGTAACATAACGTCAAACATCTTTTCCATAGTATCCTTAATTACTTTAGGCTTATTCTTATTTTTCAATATATTAAGTCCCCAGAAGGTAAAGAATAAGGTAACCTTTTTACCCATAGAAGCTGCACCTGTTGCTATTATGAAGGAAGCGATAGCTTTATCTAGGTCTCCACTAAAAACTACTATGGTGGCTCCATCTTTAGTTACGGCTGTTGTAGATGAAGTTTGAGAAACTGAAGTTTCAGTATTTCCTTTCTTTATATATGCAACGAAAGCTTTTTCTTTATTATTAAATTCAGCTTTCATTAAAGTATTGCCAGTTGAATTGCACCAAGAACCAATGTCTTTACTGAAACCAGGATCACTGGCTTTTACCTCTAGAATGTCGCCATTATTCATTTTTTGGACTTCTTCAAATACTCTTTTTATTGGGCCGGGACATTGAAGACCACAAGCATTTAAGGTTACTTTAGCATTTATTTCAGTTATATCTAAATCATCTAATTGCATAGCTGCTACCTCTTTTTCCTTATCATTTTCATTACTATTTGGGTTGTTAATGTTTTGGTTAGCTCTTTTTACATAAAGGTAGGTTTTTAATCCACCATCTATGTTACTGCATTTAAATCCACGTTGTTCTAACAATCTACATGCTACATAGCCTCTTAACCCAACTTGGCAGGTAGTGTAGATATGCTTATCTTTTGGTAGCTCACTTAATCTATTTCTTAACTGTCCTAAGGGAATATGAATGAAATTATCAAAGGTTCCAGTGCTTAATTCAAAATCTTCACGGACATCTAAAATTACTGAAGTTTCTTTGTCTAATTGCTCAACTTCGTCCCATTGAATTGTGGTTTCAATACCTTCAATTATATTGGAAGCATAATATCCAAGCATATTAACAGGATCTTTGGCTGAATTATATGGTGGAGCATAACAGGTTTCTATATCTTGCAAATCAAAAACTGTAAGATTGCCCTTAATTGCTGTTGCAATAACATCTATACGCTTTTCAACTCCATCCATACCAACTGCTTGAGCTCCAAATATTCTTCCTGTGTTAGGATGGAACAACATTTTTATAGCTATTGGAAATGAGCCAGGATAGTATCCAGCATGAGAACCAGGATGGATATGAACAACTTTATAATCTATTGCTAATTTCTTTAATAGTTTTTCATTGCTACCAGTGGTTGCAACAGTATAATCAAATACCTTGGCAACTGATGATCCTAAGGTGCCCTTATATTCTATATTTCTACCGGAGATATTATCTGCAACTATTCTTCCTTGTCTGTTTGCAGGCCAAGCTAGTGGAATCATTGTAGGTTTCTTATTTACGAAATCAAGTATTTCTACAGCATCTCCTAAGGCATATATGTCAGGATCAGAGGTTTTCATATGCTTATCAACTACAATAGCTCCACGCTCGTTTAAGGTTATGCCTGCTTCTTTGGCAATGGTGGTTTCAGGCTTAACACCAATGCTCAATATAATTAAGTCAGTAGCAATCTCTTTTCCACTGTTTAATATAATGGTTTTGCCAGCATTATCAAAGGAATTAACTCCATCATTTAATATAAGCTCTACACCTTTGTCAACTAAGTGTTCATGGATAATGCTTGCCATCTCTATATCAAGAGGAGCCATTACTTGTTTGCTTGCTTCAATTAAGGTAATATTAATTCCTCTTTCATGAAGGTTTTCAGCCATTTCAAGACCTATAAAACCACCACCTATGATTGCAGCTCTTCTAGGTTTCTGAGTATCTACAAAATCTTTGATTTTATCAGTATCAGGTATATTTCTAAGAGTAAATAAGTTGTCACAGAATAAAATACCTGGGATTTGTGGTTCAATTGGAGTAGCACCTGGAGATAAAACCAATACATCATAATTTTCTTTATAAAGCTCTCCAGTTTTATGATTTTTGACTACTACAGTTTTATTTTCTTTATCTATCTTTATTACTTCACTTAAAGTTCTTATATCTAAGTTAAATTTGGCACTCATTTGTTCAACAGTTTGCACTATTAATTTTTCTCTTTCGTTAATAACTTCTCCAATATAATATGGAAGGCCGCAGTTTGCAAAAGATATATATTCACCTTTCTCAAACATAACTATTTCTGCATCTTCATTTAATCTTCTAAGTCTTGCGGCAGTAGAGGCACCACCAGCAACGCCACCAACAATAACAATTTTCTTATTCATAATAACGCTCCTTATTGTATATAATTAAACATATTACTTATTAATAGAATTTGAATAAATATGAAATTTTATTCTATAGCTGCTTATTTTACGTAAAAAAGAAATTATATAGTCATATAAAAAACAATATAATATATTTGGTAAAATTAGTTTATCGTATGCTAATAATATCTTCAGTGACTTTATCACATAAGTTATTATGGGGTTAGGATGTCGAATAAATACTTATGATAATTATTGATAATGTAAATAGGCGAGAGTAATATAAAGGTGATATTAAATATTGAGTTAAGGTGTAGTAAAAAATATTTTGTATCCGTATAAATCTTTTTATAAATATGAGATAGAAGAGGGAGGGATATACTGTTTGTATACGTTTTCGGAAAGGATTTAGATGGAACTAAGTGGGGGGAAAAGTATGAAGTTAAAAAAAGTTCGTAGGCTTGTGGCCTCAGTTGTGGTTTTTACCACATTATTCAGTACCACAATAGCTGAAGCAGCAACTCAAAAGATTACAAAATCACTCAATACTAAAATTACAACTACAGCTACAACTCAAACTCAAAATGTGTTAAAGGTTAAAGTTAATGATAATGGATCAGTAACCTATGCTGAACCAAGTACACAGATGACAAATGAAAAGAAAAAGTTTTCTTGGGATAACGCTACAGTGTATTTTGCGCTTACAGATAGATTCAATAACGGAGATACAAGTAATGACCATTCATATGGCCGTGGATTAGATAAGAATGGAAATGTTCAAGCTGGTTATGCAGGTGGGCCAGGGGCTTTTCAAGGCGGAGATTTAAAAGGTTTAACTGCAAAGCTTAAAGAAGGCTATTTTACTAAGTTAGGTGTTAATGCTATTTGGATTACAGCACCATATGAACAGATTCATGGGTTTACTTCTGGAAACGATTCCGGTGGTCAAGCACAAAGCAATGGTAAGGGTTTTCCTTATTATGGATACCATGGATATTGGGCATTGGATTATAGTAATGTAGATGCTAACATGGGAACAGCACAAGATTTAAAAGAATTTGTTGATACAGCTCATTCACAAGGGGTTCGTGTAGTAATGGACATTGTTTTAAATCATGTAGGCTATGCTACAATGAAAGACGTCAGTGAATATGGCTGTGGAGGTCTAGCTGCAGGTTGGGAAAATTATTATTATGGACCAATAGCAAATCTTGTAGGAGGAGCTGTGGAGGCAACAACATACTATAATACATCAGATCCAAAGTGGGCAACTAAATGGTGGGGACCTGATTTTGTAAGATCTTCCGCAGGATATGCAGGATATCCAAAAGCATCGGAAGGAGCAGGCTGGACAGATTGTCTTGCAGGTTTGCCAGATATTAAAACTGAAAGTACTACGGAAGTTGGATTGCCACCATTATTAGAAACAAAGTGGAAAAGAGAAGGTAGATACGATAAGGAAATGGCAAGTCTAGACGCTTTCTTTAAGAATAGAAACTTAAAAAGGACACCAAGAAATTATGTAATAAAGTGGTTGACAGATTATATTAGAGAGTATGGAATTGATGGATTTAGATGTGATACTGCTAATGAAGTAGACTTTGACTCTTGGGCAGCATTAAATAGAGAAGCAAAGGTAGCTTTTGAAGAATACAAAGCTAAAAATCCAGATAAGGTTCTTGACAAAGATGCTCAATTTTGGACAGTAGGAGAATCTTGGGGACATGGAGTCAATAAGAGTGCCTTCTATACTTCAGGTGGATTTGATGCAATGCTTAACTTTGGTTTTAAAGGTATAAATCTATCTAATATGCAATCTGTATATAGGGATTTAAGTAAAGTAAATAATGATGATAGCTTTAATGTATTAAGCTATATATCTTCACATGATGATGGCTTATACAATAGAGATAACTTAATTAATGGAGGAACAGCCTTATTGCTAGCACCGGGAGCAGTTCAAATATTCTATGGAGATGAAACAGCAAGATCTCTTGGCTGGACAGATAGATTTACAAGTGATTATAAGGATCAAACTTATAGAACATTTATGAATTGGAGTGACCTTAATGATCCAAATAGTAAGGCTTCAGTAACTCTTTCTCATTGGCAAAAGGTTGGACAATTTAGAAACAACCATTTAGCTGTAGGAGCTGGTAAGAATATAGATTTAGCTGCAAGTCCATACACATTTGGAAGAATATATAACAAAAATGGAGTATCAGATAGAGTTGTATGTGCGGTTGGAGCATCAGGAGTTACTGATGTAAATGTATCAGGAGTATTCAACGATGGTGCTAAAGTAAGAGATGCATATACAGGAGCTATGGCTACAGTTACAAATGGAAAAGCAACCTTTACTGCAGACAAAAATGGGGTTATATTAATTGAAAAAGGTGATAATTCACCAGACGTTTCAATTGAACCAAATTCAACTAAATATTATACTGATACATTAAATCTAACTCTTTATGCAAGCAGTGGTGCTACAGGAACTTATAGCATTGATGGTGGTGCAGAAAAGTCATTTGTTAATGGTGATTCAATAACTATAGGACAAAATGTGTCTTATGGAACTGGAACAATTGTTACAATAAAAGCATCCAATTCAGATGGAACAGCAACTCAAACCTGCACTTATACAAAGATGAATCCTAATTTCGTATCTTATGTATATTTCAGAAAACCTCAAAATTATGGTACTCCAAAGGTATATATTTATAATGATGATGGAGGACAAGTTACGGAAGTAGCAAAATGGCCAGGTGTTGAAATGACATTAGCACATGATGATATATATACCTATACTTTACCAAAAGGATTTAGAAATGCTAAGGTTATATTTACTGATGGAAGGACTCAAATGCCAGGACAAGGACAACCAGGATTAAGTTTACCTGATGGTGATACAATGATATATGATAACGGAGTGTGGAAGCCATACGTTGATTTTATTCTTCCACAAGTATCTATTTCACAAGGAAGCTGTACTTTCTATGATTCATTGACATTAAAGTTAGGATGTAAGAATGCAACAACAGCAACTTACTCAATTAACGGAGCAGATCCAGTAGTTTATAGTGATGGAGATCCACTTGTAATAGGAAAGAATATTGCTATAAATGCACAGGTAACTGTTACTTTAAGAGCAAGTGATGGAAGAAATATGGATACAGAAACTTATACCTACACAAAAATTGCTACACCACTTCCAAAGATTTCTAAGGCATATTGCAAGAGACCTCAGGGTTGGGGAACAAATATGCGTGTTTATATTTATAATGATACTGTAAGTCCTATAAAGGAAATATCAAAATGGCCAGGGGTGGCAATGAAGTCAGAAGGAAATGATTTATATAGCTACGAATTGCCAGCTGATTGGGGAGATGCTAAGGTTATATTTACTGATGGCAAGAACCAGACACCAGGAGCAGGTAAGGCAGGATTGTTATTGCCAACTGGTAGTGCTATGATATATGATAATGGTAATTGGCAGCCATATAAATAGCCTTAATTACTAAAATAATATTAACAAATTTAAATAATGAAAACCATGTGGGACAAAACCCACATGGTTTTTACTATTTAAATATAATAGGGTATTATAGTATAATAAATTTACAGTTGTGTAATTTGTGTACTTTTTCAAATTAAAGGATTAGGAGTATTCTAGCATTAGTTTGATTTTTTAAATATAAAAGTTACGTATCTTCTTGCCATAAGAGAAAGAAGATTTTTTATTCTTTAGGAAATTACAATAAAGTAAGAGTAAGGGATGTGGGAATGTGTATAGCGTTATGATTATAGAGGATGATAAAAAAATGTCAGAACTTATGAAAAAACATTTGGAGAAGTATGGATATAATATATTTTTGGTTGAAGATTTTTCAAAAGTAACAGAAGAATTTATAAAATATAATCCAGATCTTGTTTTGATGGATATAAACTTGCCTTTTTTTGATGGGTTTTATTGGTGTAGAGGTATACGAGTTCGTTCCAAGGTACCAATAGTATTTATTTCAGCTAGAGATTCAGATATGGATCAAGTTATGGCCATAGAGAATGGAGCAGATGATTTTATAATAAAACCGTTCTCTTTTGATGTACTTTTGGCTAAGGTTAAAAGTGTTTTTAGAAGAGTGTATGGTAGCTATGCAACAGGTAATTCTAATGTAGTTAAGGTTGGTCAACTAATTCTACATAATGATAAAAATATTTTAGAGTTTAGAGATAAGAGGAGTGAACTTACAAAAAATGAATTTTCACTTATGCTTTATTTAGTGAAGAATATTAATAAAATAGTATCAAGAGATTCATTGCTTGAAATTCTTTGGAATGATATTGATTTTATTGATGATAATACTCTCTCTGTTAATGTTACTAGACTTAGAAAAAAGTTAGAAGAAGTAGGTATTATCAATGCTATAGAAACCAAAAGAGGACAAGGATATGTGTTGGTGAGTAATTGGGAAGAAGGCGGTATAAGTGAATAAAATGAAATTTGAAGATTTTCTAAAGGACAAGATATCTTACGCAATAACATATTTTATAGGGATTTCTTTAGTAATGCTAATAATGGATCTATCTACTTTCATTAAGCTATCTTATTTTTCAATAGAAAATTGTGTCTATGCCTATATTGTTTCAATAGTTATTTTTATTATATTTTTGATATATGAGTATTCTAAAGTGAGAAGTTTTTATAACAGACTTGGAGAAATACTTAATTGTGAAAATATTATAGATGCAATTATAAATGTTGGAGAAGTTAGAACAGCAGAGGAAAATATTTTTAAAAATATATTAACTAGATTACATAAAATTTATGAGAAAGAACTCTATAAATATCAAGATATGCAAAAACAGTATTTAACTTTTATTAATCAATGGGTACATCAAATGAAGACCCCTGTTTCAGTGATTAATTTAATTTTACAGGAAGAAAATTTTGAAGAGGCTAAAGAAAGTTTTGAGAGTATAGGGGAAGAAAATGAAAAGATAACACAAGGTCTTAATATTATGCTTTATAATGCAAGGATAAATGAGTTTAATCATGATTTTAATGTAGAGGATATTGATTTAACTGTTCTTGCAAGAAAAGTAATAAATGATAATAAAAAATCATTTATAAAAAGTAGAATTTTTCCTAAGGTATTAGGGAATGAGACAAAGGTTTATACAGATAAGAAATGGGCGTATTTTGTTATCAATCAAATTATAATTAATGCTATAAAATATACAAATGCAAGTTTTAAGGATGCAAAAAGTATAAATATAAGCATCGAAGATAGAAAAGATAATGTATTATTAAGCATAGAAGATAACGGCATTGGCATACCTAGAGAAGATTTAGGACGTGTATTTGATGCTTTTTTCACAGGGAAAAATGGAAGAAAAACTTCAGAATCAACAGGTATGGGTTTGTATTTATCAAAACGTATCTGTGATGAGCTTGGACACAAATTGCATGTTGAATCAAAAGAAGGAGATGGGACAAACTTTTTCATAGTCTTTAATAAAGAAAAGAACATTTTTAAAATATAATCTTTCAAATTTGTAATGTTTATATTGAAAATGAAAGAGAAATCGATACTAAGATTTCTCTGCTTTTTTTATAATAACTTTAGTGACTTAAGTAAAAGTTAATAAAAAAGCAAACCGGAGGTTTTATATATGTCAGTTTTAAGAGCAGAAAATATAACAAAAATATATGGGGGAAAAAAGGGAGGAATAATGTTTAAGGCCTTAGATAAGTTCACCTTAAAAATAGAGAAAGGTGAATTTGTAGGGGTGATGGGGCCGTCTGGTAGTGGTAAAACCACATTACTTAACATAATGGCAACTATTGATAGTCCTTCATCTGGAGAGTTATTTATAAATGGAACAAATCCTACAAAGTTAAATGAAAAGGATACAGCATTATTTAGGAGAAAGGAGCTTGGTTTTATATTTCAAGATTTTAATCTTTTAGATTCATTATCAGTTAAGGAGAATATAATTTTGCCTCTTGTATTATCTAAACAAAAGGTTAAAGAAATAGAAAGCAGATTAGACGAAATGTCAACTCTTTTAAATATTAAAGATATTTTAAACAAAAAGCCTTATGAAATTTCAGGAGGACAACAACAAAGAGCAGCTTGTGCAAGAGCTTTGATACATAATCCTTCTGTAATTCTTGCAGATGAGCCTACAGGAAATCTTGATTCTAAAGCGTCACAGGATGTTATGGAAACACTTACAAATTTGAACCAGAAAAAGAATGCTACAATAATGATGGTTACTCATGATCCTTTTTCAGCTAGTTTTTGCGACAGGATAGTTATGATAAAGGATGGGAGATATTTTTTAGAGATTGTAAATGGGGGTAATAGACAAGCCTTCTTTAAAGAGATTATGGATGCTCTTTCACTTTTAGGTGGAAGAACAACAAATAATTTTTCATTATAGAAGGAGGTGCTGAAGATGACAATCAGAAATATAGCGATTAAGAACATTAAAGGAAATCTAAATAAATATGTTATGTATTATATAAGCAATGTAATAGTTGTAACCATATTTTTTATATTTGCTAATTTTATTTTCAATCCTCAGATTAGTAAGGTGAATCCAAACACAGGGAGTATGGGGCAAATGGCTTCTGAGATGATGTACTTATGTGAATTTGTTATTGTATTATTTACTTTTATATTTACTAGATACTCTATTTCTAACTTTCTAAAATCAAGAGAAAAAGAGTTTGGACTCTTGGCTATGTTTGGTTTAACAAAAGGTCAAATTAGACGATATGTTATGCTTGAAAATTTAATTATATCTATGGCTTCTATTTTTACTGGTATTGTTTTTGGAATACTGTTTTCAAAGTTATTTTTTTTAGCAGTGGCTGTGATTTTAGATTTAAATTCAGAAATTCCGTTTGGCATATCTATCAAAGCTATAGTTATAACAGTAGTATGCTTTTTTATAGTATTTCAACTAATAAGTTTTATTACAAGCTTTAAGATAAAGAATAATAATATAATAGAGCTGTTAAAGGGTGAAAGGATACCTAAAATTACACCTAAGTTCTCTAGAATAAAGGCAACAATAGGAATATTGTTAATAATTTCAGGTTATGTAGTTGGAATATTTTCAAAGGCACTTATTATTATGACTATGTTTCCAATACTTATAGTTGTTATTATTGGAACTTACCTTTTATTTTCTCAGTTCAGCGTATATTTAACTAGTAGACTTCAAAGGAATAAAAGAGTTTATTATAAAGGAATAAATTTTATAACTTTGTCTCAAATAGTATATAAATTAAAAGATAATTCAAAGATATTATTTATTACATCTATACTTAGCGGCATTACGTTGGCAGCATCAGTTGCAGTGTATTCGGTGGAAAAAATAGCTATGTCAACTTGTGAAGATAATTGCCCTCAAGATATAAGTTTTATAGAACAAGGCGTCAATTCTCATAGGGTTGTAAGCATGAATAAGGTTGAAGATATATTAAAGAAAAGCAATTTTTCAATAAAATTTAAAAACAAAGTAGAACTTTTAAAAGGAAAAAATTCTGACAAATTTAAAAATAAAAAAAATATTTATGGAATAGCGCTGAATTCAACTGACTTTAATATAATGTCTCAAAGTAGTTTTAATGCTTTAGCTAGACAATATAGTCAAAAGACCTTAAAATTAAATAATGATGAAGTAGTTATATATACTTATGATCTAAATAGTAACATTGGTTTTGAGCAACAATCATTACCTTTTGGAAGTAAAAAGGTGGTAAATGTAGAGATAGAAGGAGTAATCAACCATTGGAATTTAAAAGAAAATATTAGAGGTGGAATAATAAATGCTGATAAGAAGAATTCAAATACTTTAGTAATTAATGATAGTACTTTTTATAGCTTGTGGAATAATGCTGCTGATAATGAGAGATATATATTTTATAGTTATAATATACAACATAGTTTTAAGGCTGCAAATGCTGTAGAGCAAATAAACAATCTAGTAGGGAAAGAGCAAAAAGACTTCTATTTTGAAAGAGTAACGAGTATGGCAACATTAATGCAAATGCTATCAGTAATACTATTTATAGGAACTTTTGTTTCTGCAATTTTCTTTATAGCTACAGGTAGTATATTGTACTTTAAAATGTTTAATGAAATCCAAAAAGACAAGCAGGAGTTTATAGGATTGAAAAAGATTGGAGTAACAACAGAAGAAATAAAGAAAATAGTAAGCATTCAGATTTTTATAATGTTCTTTTTACCATTAACAGTAGCTTTATTGCATGCAGTGTTTGCAGTAAAATCATTAGGTATTTTATATGCAAAATATTTCATATTCATTGCTGCAATATATTTGATATTTCAAACAATATATTATGTATTTGCAAAATGGATGTATGTAAGACAAATCAATAGATGGAAAATGTGATTATGGGTTAAAAATAGGAGTTAATCAAAATAAAATTTGGTTAACTCCTATTTTGTTTAATCCTATAAGTGTTTAGTAGTAATATTATAGTTTATAAATTAATATATATAATATTATGCCAAAAAATATAAATTTATGGTATAATATAGTACAATATGTAAAATAGAATTAAAGGTATTAGTTATGGGGGTTGAGAAAATAGTGCAGTGTTATACTTGGAGGATATATGGAAAATAACAGATTTTTAGATTTAATTAACGTTAATTGGCTAAAAAAAATGGGGGAAAGTATATATAATGCAATAGGGATTCCTATTGGGGTTATTGGAGCCAATGGAGATATAATTGTTGAGGCTGGATGGCAGGATATATGTACAAAGTATCATAGAGTAAATCCTATTAGTTGTGAGCGGTGCTATATAAGTGATAAATATATAAGTGAACATCTAAAGCATAAAAAATATGTGGAGTATAAATGCCTAAATAATTTATGGGAGGCAGCTATCCCAATTATTATTGAAAATGAACATATAGCAACAGTATTTTTTGGACAGTTTTTTTATGAGGATGAAAAAGTAGACATAGATGTTTTTCGTAAGCAAGCATTAGAATTTGGAATAAATGAAGAAGAATATTTAGATGCATTGAATAAGGTACCTAGGTTTTCTAAGAAAAAGGTGGAGCATATAATTGAATATTATCAAGTTCTTGTAAGGACTTTAGTTCAAAGTGCACGTAGAGAGCTAGAACAAAAGAAATCTCAAAAAGAAACTGAAGAAAGTAAAATGTATTTAGATACTATCTTTAATTCTGTTAATGATGGAATATTCATTAATGATATATATGGTAATATCATTGATGTAAACGAGACTGCTGCAGCAATGTTTAAATATTCTCGTGCAGAGATGATAGGAAAAAATGCAAATGACATTCTTTCACGCCAATCTCATAATGGTAAATTTGATATAGCTCAATTAATTAATGAAGTGAAAAAAATTAATCCACTAATTGTAGAGTTAGTTGGAAAAAGAAGTGATACTACTGAATTTAATATAGAGCTTAACCTTAGAGTAACAAAGATAGGTGAAGATGAAAGAGCTATTGTGGCTGTACGTAATGTTACTGAAAGAAAGCAACTTGAATTAGCTTTGGAGCATGAAAGACTTGAACTTGAAAAATTAAGAACAGAGTTTTTTGCAAATATTTCTCATGAGTTAAGGACTCCTTTAAATATTATTTTAGGATCAATTCAAATTGGAGAATTAATGCTTGAGGATGAGGAAAGTATAAAGCATAAGGAGAAAGTGGTTAAAAATTTAAATATACAAAAGCAGAATTGTTTTAGATTACTTAGATTAATAAATAATTTGATAGACTCCACTAAATTAGATGCGGGATATCTAGATTTAAATATGGTGAATTGTGACATTATTAATGTGGTTGAAGATATAACTATGTCTGTAGCGGAATATATAAGTAATAATAATATAAAACTAATTTTTGATACAGATATTGAAGAAAAAATAATAGCATGTGATTTAGATAAAATTGAAAGAATACTATTAAATATATTGTCTAATTGTATAAAATTCACACCTGATGGTGGCAGCATATCTGTAAATATGTATGATGGTGAAGAGTATGTAACTATTGTAATTCAAGATACGGGTATTGGAATATCAGATGAGAAGATAGGAATAATATTTGATAGATTCAGGCAAGCAGATAGATCTTTTACAAGAAACCATGAAGGTAGCGGTATTGGATTATCTATTGTGAAATCATTGGTTGAAATGCAAGGTGGCACCATTTCTGCTGAAAGTAAATTGGGATTTGGAACTAAGTTTATCATAAAATTTCCTGTAAGGGTGCTAGATAATCAAGAAAATAAGGAAAATACTGGAATAGTTAAAAATACTATTAATAGTCATGTAGAAAGAATAAAAATTGAGTTCTCAGATATATATAAGTAATCTTTTAGATTTTATTAATCTATAGACTAGCTTATAAATGCTGAAAGTTATAAATATTTATTTAGAACTAATAAAATGAAATTATATAGAAAGAATAAGAAAGCGCTAACGGCTTTCTTATTTTCTTTTATAATGCACAATACTCACGTTAAATTTTAAATTTATTTTGTTGCTCTATCATATTTTGAATTGTATCATCTAGAGTAATAGCTGTGGAAGCTACTTTACCAGATAAATTATTCATCTCATCTGTCGATGCAGTTATTTCTTGGGAGGAGGCTGATATTTCTTCAGCTATGGCAGAAGCGTTTTCAATTTTATTTAATATAATATCTTTCTCCTTTTCAACTTCTACAGCAGATGAATTTATAGATTGCACTTTAGGGAGCATAACTCTAATTGAGTTAAGAATTTTTTCAAAGGAATTTATTGTTTCATCAATAATGTTACCTTGTTCTTCTAGTTCAATTTTCATAGTATTGGTATTTTGGGTAATACTAGAAGTTCCTATTGAGAGATCTGAAATTAATTTGGTAATATGCTGTGATGAAACCTTAGTTTGTTCTGCTAGAGCTCTAACTTCATTTGCAACAACAGCAAAGCCTTTACCAGCTTCACCTGCATTTGCAGCTTCTATTGAAGCATTTAATGCTAATAAATTAGTTTGATCTGCAATTGAATTAATTATTGTAACTATATTATTTACTTCTTTTATATTATTGTTGAAGTCAAGAATCTGACCAGATAAACTCATAAAAGAATTAGTTATTCCATTTACTGCTTCCATCAGCAATTTCATATTAGCATTACTATCATTTGCAAGTCCATTCATAGATAATATGTTTTCGTCTATATCTTTTATATTGTATACTATATTTTCTAATTTATTGCTAAAGTCTGCTAATATTGAGGTGATTTCAATTAGGTCATCAGCTTGAGAGCTTACTCCACTAGCAACTTCCTGGATTGATACAGATACATTATTAGAGGAAGAGGCCATCTGTTGAGAGATATTAGATAAATTATTGGCATCATTTCCTATAACAATTGAACTATTTTTGGATACTTTAAGCATATTCTTAATAGAACTTTGCATTGTACTCATGGAATTAGCCATATCACCAATTTCATCCTTGTAGTTTAATTGTTTTTCACTGATTTCACTTGTAAAATCTCCTGTAGATAATACATTTAATGTTTTTGATGAATATTTAATTCTAGTAGATAATTTATGTGCAATTATATAAATAATTATAATCCCAACAAGCAAGAATGCTAATGATGATATAGTAATAGAAATCTTTAATGAATTAAGCTCTGATAAAAGCTCTGATTTATCTAAAATAACAACTATGGACCATTTTTCATTTTTTACAGGAGCAAAACCACCATAAGCTTCCTTGCCATTGAAAGTATAAGAATTTAAGCCAGTTTCACCTGCTATCATTCTTTTTTGCATATCTGCAATGGCCTTAAGCTTTGGATTTTTTTCTGCTTCTTTTATTGAATTATATCTATTTAGTGGCATACTTGAATCCATATAAGCAATACTGTAACTTTCACTATTAATCATATATGCACTTCCTGTTTTACCAAAGGCTATTTTTTTAATCATATCGCTTAATTCCATACCATCTCTTATAGTAACTAAAACCCCAATTACTGAAGAGCCATTCTTTATAGGAACAGAGTACGCCATGGACATAGCAGTTTTTTGTTCGTTAACTACAGGATCATCTACAAAGTTTTCACCAGAAATAGATTTTTTGAAATAGGTAGTATCTTTTATATTAGCTTGTTGTCCATCGGTATAAGTAATATTACCATTGATATCTGAGTAACCCATTCGTATGCTACCATTTCTTTTAGCTTCACCTTGTAGTAAATTCATGATTTGGGATGGTGTACTTTTTGAATTTGATATGACTTGAGCAATTATTTCCATAGAATTTAAATGTCTATCTAAATTAGATTGCACAGTATTAGATGCTTGAGTAGCTATTTGAGGAAGTGTCTTTTTTATATTAGATACTAAAGCATTAGATGCATTAATATAAGATACAATTCCTAGGCCAGAACTTACAAGCAATAGTAGCATGCTTATTAATACTATTAATTTGGATTTTATAGTTTTTGAGATCATTAAAATCAACTCCATTGTAATTTGTTATTTTTTACTATTTAGTTCACGCATTTTTATAAGTAAATTTTGTATTTTATAGAAGGATTCATACATATCGTGTATTTCATCTGTGGTAAGAACTTTAAATCTCTCTAAGAATATTTTCTCTGATTTGGAGATAACAGTTGCAATTAAATCTAAAGCTTTATTTGATAAAGATAGATAAATAATTCTTCTATCTTTTTTATCTTGAGTTTTAATTATGTAACCAAGAGAGTATAACGTATTTATGCTTCTACTTATATTGGGTACAGAAATATTTAATTTTTTGCTTAAATTTGATGAAGTAGTTGTTCCTTCTAAATGTATATAATTTATTATTTTTGAAAGTAAAGGGCTTATTTCAGAGTTACTAAGGTCAGGTATAAGGTCCATAAATTCAACATTGAAAAGAGTATAAAAGTTAACCATATTTAATATCAATTTTCTAGAATCTTCTTTATTCATAATAAATCTCCTCTGATAATCATTATTGGAATAAAATAATTATAACAAGATAGTTATCAAATGACAACTATCTTTTGATAACTATTTAGGGCGAAATTATAATTATTAATGAAAAAAGACATCTAATCACTAAAATTAGATGTCTTAATAAAATTATGAGTTTTTTATAGTATAAAGAAACAAGCTGCAATTATCGAATATACTGCAAGAAGTTGAACTCCTTCAAGCCAGTTAGATTCTCCATCACTGGATACTCGGTTGACTATTAACACTGCAACTATTAATGCAATTAATTCAAATTGGTTAAATTCAATACTCATAGGAGTAAAGAATAAACTTAAGAATATTAATACAGGAGTTACGAATAAGATGATTTGTAAGCTTGAACCTATTGCTATCTCAATGGCAACATCCATCTTGTTCTTCATAGCCATAACAATTCCTGTACTATGTTCAGCTGCATTTCCTATTATAGGAATTAAAATTATTCCAACAAAGAATTCACTAAGTCCTAAAGTTTTAGTAAGTGGTTCAATACCACTTACCAAGAATTCACTTTCTATTGCTATTAATATTGTAGCAACGACTAAAACTAAGATAGCCTTTTTAAGTGACCATTTAGCAGTAGCTGTGTTTTCTTCTTCAGAAGCAGTAGCATAAATTTCCTTGTGAGTAAAGAAAGAAAATACTAAGCTTAGGATGTATATAGTGATCATAATTATAGCTACAAATATGCTTAACCCTTCATATCTTGTGTTTAAAAGTTTAGGATCAACTGTATGAGTAAACAATGCGGGTATACATAATCCTACAACTGCGAATAATAGCATACTTGAAGATACTTCAACAACTTTTTTATTAAAATACTGAGTCTTATGTTTTAAACCTCCAGCAAGCATGCTTGCACCTAATACTAATAATACATTTCCTATTACTGAACCAGCAACGGATGATTTAACAACCTCGAAAAGTCCTTCTTTAAGAGCAAAAAATGATATTATAAGTTCTGTGGCATTTCCAAATGTTCCATTTAAAAATCCACCTATTTTAGGACCAGAATAAAATGAAATCTCTTCTGTTCCTTCTCCCATAAGACCAGCTAACGGTATTATTGATAATGCTGCTAGCACAAACATTAATGATGGAGAAGCATTCATAAATTTAGCTATTAGGCTTATAGGTATAAATATAAGCATATACTTTAAAAATTTCATGTAAAATATCTACCTCCCATTTTAGTTAAGGCGCCTGAAAATAAATAACAAATACAAATAGATTAGCGTATAAACCTATATACTTCAGATGCCTAAATATAGAAATTATATAATTTAGATTATACAGTAACATGCTCATGAATTTCAACGGAAATCTGAGTTACATAGTTATCATACCCATTCTTAGTTGTCTCATCCAATATACATTCTTCATAGGCAAAGTTGCCCATAGTTAAGCTGGCTTCATCCAAATATTTTAATATTTTTTGATAGGTTGTATCTATAGTAGTATAACTTCCTTTATGGTAAGCAATTGCATAAAGACCTTTAGGCTTAGTATATACAGTTTTACCCTTAATGTTTTTATTAGAGGTTAATTTAGTATATATATGAGAGTAGTTTTCATTCACTCCCTTGAGAATATTTTCTTTGCTTATCATTGCACAGATAGAATGACCAGTATCTAAATGGTGAGTATTGCAGTAGTCCATATGTTCAGCCACAGCTTTTAAATAATCTTTGTAACTTAGATTATTAATAGAACGACTCAACACAAGTTTCTCTTCTTTTAGCAATTCTAAAGTTATTTTATTTAAATCTATTGAACAAGCTTTTTTGGTAATAGCAATTTTTGTTTTCATATATTTTTGTATTGCAGTTAGATGTTCAATTTCTTTACTTACTTCATTTATTTTATGTTCAAATAGATCGATTAATGATTCAGGTGTTCTGTTATCCATATATTCCTTAATTTCTTTTAATGGCATTTTAAGTTCTTTAAGTGCAAGAATAACATTAAATACTTCAAATTGTTGAACTGAATAATATCTGTATCCATTCTCAGTTTTTATTTCCGGTGAAAAAAGTCCAATATCATCATAGTGGAAGAGAGTTTGCTTTTTTATATTACATAACTTAGCAAATTCTCCTGTATTAAAATATTTGTTTATATTTTCACTCATATTAATTTACAACTCCTATTGACTATACGGTTACCGTATACCTTATGCTTATATAATAACAGGAGAAAAGTAAGCTTACAACCTATTTAGAGTCTAGATATATATTAAGTCTAGTGAGAAAAATCACATAAGGAGTTAGAAGAACATGAAATTAATTTTAAAGTATTTGAAGAAATATAAATTGCTTATTGCTTTAGATGTAATATCAGTTTTGGGCTTTGCATTAGTGGAACTTGGAATTCCAACAATAATGGCAAAGGTAATTGATAATGGGATAGTACACAATAATATACCCTATGTAAAGAAAATGGGCATTATAATTGTGATTATATCAATCGTAGGTGTTATGGGAACAATTTTACTTGGATATTGTTCTTCAAAAATATCTACCAGTGTAACTAGAGATATAAGAAATGATATTTTTAGAAAGTCTCAAGAATTTTCTCATAGCGAGTATGATAAGTTTGGAGTATCTTCTATGATAACAAGAACTACTAATGATGCGTTTCAGTTGTTACAGTTTATAAATACCTTGCTTAGAATGGCAGTTATTACGCCAGTTATGTTTATAGTGAGTTTGGTTATGATTATTAGAACAAGCTTGAATTTAACTTTGGTGCTTGCAATAACAATACCTTTCATTATTGTAGGGGTAGTGGTTATTGCTAAGATATCTCATCCTATTTCAGAAACTCAGCAAAAAAGATTAGATAAATTGAACAGAATATCAAGAGAAAATTTAACTGGTATAAGAGTAATAAGAGCTTTTGGAAATGATGAACATGAAAGAATAAGATTTCAAGAAACAAATGAAAAATATGCAACCATATCTAAAAAACTTTATAAACTTATGGCCATATCTCAACCTATGTTTATATTATTATTGAACATATCAATTTTGGCTATATTTTGGATATCAAGCAGCATGATAAATGTAGGAAGTCTTAAAGTTGGACAATTAACTGCTTTTGTTGATTATCTATTCCATGCTATGTTTTCTATTATGTTATTTTCTATGGTTTTTATAATGTATCCAAAGGCAGAAGTATCAGCTAATAGAATTCAAGAAATATTAGATGAAGAACCGTTAATAAAAAATCCTGCTAACGGAGTAAAGGAAACAGAAATTAAAGGAAGTATAGAATTTAAAGATGTTACTTTTACATATCCAGATGGAGAAGAACCAGTAATTAAGAATATTTCATTCAGCGGTAAAAAAGGAGAAACTATAGCCTTTATTGGCAGTACAGGTAGTGGTAAATCAACACTAATTAACTTAATACCAAGATTTTATGATGTTACAGAAGGCAGTATTATAATTGATGGTGTAGATGTAAGAGATTATGATATTAAGTCATTGCGTAAGAAGATAGGATTTATCCCTCAAAAAACATTATTATTTACAGGAAGCATAGGAAGTAACATCAGGTTTGGAAAGAAAAACGCCAGTGATAGAGAAATTGAACATTCAGCAAAAGTTTCTCAAGCATATGATTTTATTTCACGTAAACCGAAGAGATTCAATGAAGTAATAGCTGAAGGTGGTACTAATGTATCTGGTGGGCAAAAGCAGAGATTGTCAATTGCAAGAGCAGTGGTTAGAAAACCTGAAGTTTTCATTTTTGATGATAGTTTTTCTGCTCTAGATTTCAAGACAGATGCACAATTAAGGGCAAAATTGAAAGATGAAACTAAGGAATCAGTGGTGCTAATTGTAGCACAAAGAATAGGATCTATTATGGAAGCTGATAAAATTATTGTTTTAAATGAAGGAGAGGTAGTGGGTATAGGCACTCATAGAGAATTGTTAAAATCTTGTAGTATATACCACGAAATAGCCTTATCACAACTTACAGAGGAGGAATTAGCATAATGAAAAAAATAAGAAAAATTATAAAGCAGATTACTCCCTTTGTAAAGCCTTATAGGGTAGGATTTTTTGGAGCTATTTTACTAATAATAGCAGCAGCAGTATTTAATGCTGTATCTCCTAAAATAGAAGGGTTAATAACCACACAACTTAAAAATGATTCGATTAATATAATAAAAGGAGTGGTAGGAGCTTCTGTTAATTTTAATTACATTATAAGAATTCTTATTATTTTAGCAGTTATCTATTTAATGAGTGCAGGAACGAGTTACTTAGCAAGTTACCTATTGACTAATGCTATTCAAAACTCTATGAGAGATTTGAGGGATGCAGTTCAAAATAAGATTAGAAAATTACCTGTAAATTATTTTGATACAAATAGTTATGGTGATGTATTAAGTAGAATTACTAATGATGTGGACACTATTTCCAATGCATTTCAGCAAAGTTTTAGTCAAGTAATTAACGGAATATTGGTATTGTCCTTAGCCATGACTATGATGTTTACAATTAATGTGAAGATGGCTCTTATTGCTATTTTTATAATTCCATTAACCTATTTAGTATCAAAGTTTATTGTGTCAAAATCACAAAAGCTGTTTTATGGACAGCAGAAAGCTTTAGGACAACTTAATGGTAAAGTTCAAGAAGCTTATACAGGCTTTAATGAGATAAAATTATATGGTAAGCAGCAGGATGCAATAGAGGAGTTCCAAGCTATAAATGCTGAACTTTGTAATACAGGTTTTAAGGCGCAATTTATCTCCAGTATAATGTCACCATTGATATCACTTATAACATACTTAGGAATAGCTATTATAATAATGATTGGTGCAGTTCAAGTTATAGGTGGAATAATTACTGTAGGAAACCTACAGGCATTTATTAGATACATCTGGCAAATAAATCAGCCCCTTTCCCAGGTGACTCAATTATCTTCTTCTATACAGTCAGCGTTTGCAGCAATTGAACGTGTGCTTGAAATTTTAAATGAAGAGGAACAAATTGCAGATAAAAAAGAATCAATAAAATTAGAAAACCCTAAAGGGAATGTGACTTTTCAACATGTTAACTTTGGATATGCTAAAGATAAACCTCTAATCCAAGATTTAAGCGTAGATATTAAAAGTGGTCAAATGGTTGCAATTGTAGGGCCTACTGGCGCAGGAAAAACCACGTTAATAAATCTATTAATGAGGTTTTATGAGATTCAAGGTGGGGTAATAAAAATTGATGGTGTAGACATAAGAGATATGAAGAGAGAAGATTTACGTTCAATTTTTGGTATGGTATTGCAAGATACTTGGCTGTTTAATGGAACAATAAATGATAATATTGAGTATGGAAGATTTGGAGCTTCGAAAGAGGATATTATTCAAGCTGCAAAGATAGCAAATGTACATCATTTCATAAAAACTCTTCCAGATGGATATAATATGTTTCTAAATGAGGAAGCTTCAAATATATCTCAAGGGGAGAAGCAGCTTTTAACTATAGCTAGAGCAATAATAAAAGATCCAGCAATTCTTATATTAGATGAGGCTACAAGTTCAGTTGATACAAGATTAGAACTCATGCTGCAGAATGCTATGAAGAATGTAATGAAGGGAAGAACAAGCTTTGTAATTGCTCATAGACTTTCAACAATTCGTAGTGCGGATTTAATCTTAGTAATAAATGATGGAAATATAATTGAGCAAGGAAATCATGAACAGTTAATGAAACAACAGGGTTTCTATGAGCAACTATATAATAGTCAATTTGCTAATAAGAAAATTATATAGTAATATGTGAAAAATTTAAGAGCAGTTCAGTGAGATATGTTCCTCATAGTAAGCAGTTTTATTCTTTGAATTGCCTACTACAAAGGGAGCATATCACATTGTTTAACTGCTCTTTTTAGCACTATTTATAGGTATCAACAGAAAGAACTTCTGTCTTAGTAACCTTACCACTGATGAGTGTTTTCTTATAGGTTTTTGTTTTGTTAGGACCGAGTTTTTCAACGGATATTTCTATTTTCTTGTTTGGAGTATCATTAACTCCCCAAATATTAGCAACTACTGTAGTGCCTTGATTTACATAACATTGAATAACTACAGGAGTATTTTTATTATTTCTAAACTTAAAATCTATATTGCCACTTGCGATGGTAGCATCTCTTCCTTCTTCAATGTAAGTTACTGCCATGCAATGTGGCGCTCTTTCAACAATTTTTAAGTCTGCATATAATACTGCATTATACAAGGTACTTACTCCTTGACAGATTCCACCAGCCACAGTATCTACAACTTGATTATTTGAAAATCCTGCAGCAGAAGTATAGCCATCAGCTATTTCCCTACTTCCAGCAGTTTTGTCGCAGGAAAAGGTTTCGTTTGGCATTAATACATGTCCACTTAACTTGCTTAAGAACAGACGTATATTATTTGTTCTTCCAGCATCTATATGATTGATAGTTGTAGAATAAGAGCCTATAATGGTCATTTTATTTACTATATCAGGAGATATATTTACAGGCACTTCTTTAGTTGGAATGGTACAAGATAAATTCCCAAGATTATTTTTATCTAAATTTAGTTTGTTTATATTTTCCGTAAAGCCACTTTCGTCTAAAGTTACTCCTGATTTTCCACCAGAAATAGATAATTTATTATTTAAAAAAGTGACATTAGGGTTTGTAATAGGTTTAGATACTTTCTTACTAATAGTAGCTTTAAAAGCATCGAATACATCTTTATCTAAGATAGGTTTTGCTTCTAGTACTTTAGAAGAGAATAATGAGCTTATTTGTTCAATACCATTTGTAAGTATATTACCATCATGTCCAACATTTAAGGCTTTGTCTACTAGTTCATCTACATTGTATTTAAATCCTATTTTATCTAGGGAAAAGTTTTCTTTATAATCACCAACTTCAAATTTAATAGAAGTTTCTTTTAACTTTTTTGAAAAGTAGGTATTTAAGTTATTCTTTAAGTCTTCTTTTGATTGTTTTGAAACATTCAGATCTCCAACATAAACTTTGTTAGAAACGGTAGTAACTTTAGTGCTTTTAAAATTTAAACAAAAGGTTACTGTGAAAACTAAGGTAATTAGTATTACAGTAGAAAGTATGATTACTATTTTTTTCTTTTTCAAATTAATCACCTCCAATACATTATACAATATTTTACAAATAGTAAAAATATGTTAATAATTTATTGGAGGTAGTTACAAATTAATATTGACTTATATCTTCTATGGCATCTTCTATTTCGCCTTTAGACAGACCATTATCTGTCAAGAAATCATCATCTTCATTTAATAGTTGTTTGTATACTTCTAAGATATAATCCTTGTATTCTGTATTTTCATCCAAAATCTCAAAAGCTAGTTCATCAACCATAGTTAAGTTATTATCTTTTCTATATACTTTTAATAAATCTGATTTTAATCTTATATCAACTTCATACTCTGTAAGTATATCGGAAGCCTTTAAAAGAAAATCTGAGTAGTTTTCAATTTTTGTATCTTTATCATCTAAGTAGATTGATTTCAGTAAGGCAAATCCTTTGGTAAGTTTGTGGAAACCTTCGTCACCGTTATTTCCATCTAGCCATTCTTTAATAAACAATATACCCAATATGGATAATCTTGAATAATCCTTGGTAAGAGGTTGAACATATAGAGTTTCTAATTGTTCCATAGGTGATTTTAATAGAAATTGTGAATCAAAGTTTAAATATTCTTTATAAAGTTCTTCAATATTGTTTATGTAATTTTCATCAAAGTGATCTAATTTATCTAAAGAGGTAAAAAATAGATCTGATAACCCATCGTTAAAATCATTTTTAATCATATTATTCTGCCACCCTTTTCTTAATTTAGTTATGTAAATTATATTATTTTTCCAGTGATTTTACAAGGTTAAATAAGTTCAAATAAAAAATCCCAGGCGAATATAATTTCCTAAAGAATAAAAAACTCTCTAATTTAAAATAAACTAGAGAGGGAAGAGGTTCTATACTTAATGCTTAACTAACTTTACCATTACAGCTTTTTGAACATGAAGTCTGTTTTCTGCTTCATCAAAAATTTCATCTGCATGAGCTTCAAAAACTTCAGCAGTTATTTCTTCTTCTCTATGAGCAGGTAAACAGTGAAGAACTATTGCATTTGGCTTAGCATGTTCTAGGAGACTAGTATTTATTTGATAGCCTGTAAAAGCAATTTTTCTTCTTTCAGCCTCATCTTCTTGCCCCATGGATGCCCAAACATCAGTGATGAGAACATCTGCATCTTTTGCTGCTTCAGCAGGTGAGTGAACAAGTGAGAAGGTAACATTATTTTCATCGGCTAATTTATTTGCATATTCTATATATTCAGGTTTTGGAGTATATCCATTAGGGCAAGCCAATGAAAAGTCTATACCTAATTTAGGGCAGGCTATCATAAAGGATTGAGCCATATTATTTCCGTCACCTATAAAAGCAATTTTAAGTCCTTTTAATATCTTTTTGTATTCTCTTATTGTCATTAAGTCAGCTAAGATTTGGCAAGGATGTTCATCATCAGTTAGTCCATTGATTATAGGAATAGAAGAGAACTTAGCAAGTTCATTTACCTTTTCTTGTTCAAAAGTTCGTATCATTATGCAGTCAAGATATCTAGATAAAACCCTAGCTGTATCATTTATAGGTTCCCCACGACCTATTTGTAAGTCACGAGAACTTAAAAATAGAGCGTGACCTCCTAATTGATACATTCCTGTTTCGAAGGATACTCTTGTTCTGGTAGAGGATTTTTCAAATATCATCCCCAAGGTTTTATTTTTCAATAGATTATTGTTGATATTATGCTTTACTTCATACTTAAGTTGGTCAGCCAAGTTAAGTACTTCTATTATTTCTTCACCAGAAAAATCATCCATTTTTAATAAATGTTTAGTCATAATTAGTCCCCCCTATTTAATTTCAAGTAATACTTCTTTTAATATATTTAATCCAGTTGTTAATTCTTCTTCGGTTATTGTAAGTGGTGGCAAAAGTCTTATAACGTTCTTGCCAGCGGTACCTACAAGAAGTCCTTTTTCTAAAGCTAATTTTTGAACTGTGGCAGATAGATTTTTAATTTCTATACCAATCATAAGACCAATGCCTCTTGTTTCAACAATCGAATCTAGTTGAAGATTGCTAAGAGAATCTAAGATAAGCTTTGATTTTTTTGATACAGAGGTTAAAAAGCTATCATTGCAAATTTGATCTAATACTGCTAAAGCTCCTGCACAAACCACTGGGTTTCCTCCAAAAGTTGAACCGTGATCTCCTGGAGCAAGTGTATTTTCAAGTTTTGCATTGCACATAAAAGCACCTATAGGAAGGCCACCACCTAAACCTTTGGCCAAGGTTACTATATCTGCTTTAACATCAAAGTGCTCAAAACCAAAGAATTTTCCTGTTCTTCCAACTCCACATTGAATTTCATCAAAGATAACTACTATATCTTTTTCGTTGCAGATTTTAACTACTTCTTGAACAAAATCCTTTTGAAGAGGGTGAACTCCGCCTTCACCTTGAATTGCTTCCATCATAACAGCACATACAGATGAATCTAAATTTTCTTTGAAGTTATTGATGTTATTAGGTTCACTGTATTTAAAACCTTGAGCAAAAGGGAAGAAATGTTCATGAAAACGATCCTGTCCTGTAGCAGTCAAAGTAGTTATTGTTCTGCCATGAAAGGAACTTTTAAGACTGATAATAGTATTACGATTATCACCATATTTATCATGAGAATACTTTCTGGCAAGCTTTATTGCGCCTTCATTAGCTTCAGCACCAGAATTAGCAAAGAAAACCTTACTCATATTAGAGTAGGTACATAGCTTTTCAGCTAAATCAATACAATTTTTATGGGCAACTATATTTGAACAGTGTGGAAGAGCAGAAATCTGAGCAGTTACGGCTTGCAACCATTTTTCATTTTTATAACCTATACTTGCTACGCCGATACCAGAGAAAAAGTCTATATATTCTTTGTTTTTATCATCATATAGTTTAGCTCCTTTACCTTCTACAAAAGTAACAGGCAAGTAGGAGTAAGTATTCATTAGGTAACTCATTAAAAAAACCTCCAATATAAAAAATATTTTAATAAATCATTGTTCCGATTCCCTCGTCAGATAAAACTTCTAATAGTAAAGAGTTTGGTGTAGTACCGTTAATTATATGAGAAGTCTTTACACCGTTTCTGATGGCTTCAACACAACATTCTATTTTAGGAATCATACCACCTTTAATTATTCCATCTTGCTCATACTTAGGGATTTCATGAAGCTTCAAGGTTGATATAAGAGTGCTTTTATCCTTTGGATCTAGGCATACCCCATCCACATCAGTTAATAAAATTAACTTTTCTGCTTTTAAGGCAGCAGCAATTTTGGCTGCACAGGTATCAGCATTGATGTTATATAAGTTGCCATCATTATCGCCACTGGCTATAGAACCAACTACAGGAATATAACCAAGTTGAAGTATATCTTCTACAAGTTTTACATTGACCTTAGTGATATCACCTACATAACCTAGGTCTACATCGGAGCATATAGGTTTAGCCTTTAGCAGATTGCCATCTATACCAGTAATACCAAGTGCATTTTCTCCATGCTTTTGTAGAAGTGCTACTATTTCCTTGTTAACTTTACCTGCAAGCACCATCTGAACAACTTCTATAGTGTCCTTATCAGTATATCTAAGCCCATTTATAAACTGACTTTGTATATTTAATTTATTTGATAAATCTGTTATAAAAGGACCGCCACCATGTACAATCACAATATTGATTCCAATGCACTTCATTAGAACTAAATCTTTTATAACATTTTCTTTTAGAGCTTCATTTATCATCGCATTGCCACCGTATTTTACTACGATAGTTTTGCCACTAAATTTTTTAATATAAGGCAAGGCTTGAATCAAAACCTGTGCCTTTGTGTAATTTTCCATATAATAAACCCCGCTTTATTTATTGCTTATTGATATTTTTATTTTTAACATTAAGGAGCAGTAAATTAACTTAAACATAAATGAAGATTAGCTAATTTAAGACATTAGCTTCTGTATTCTCCATTAATTTTTACGTATTCATAAGTTAAGTCGCAGCCCCAAGCTTTAGCAGAGTAGACTCCAGATTTAAAATCAACATCCACAGTAACTTCTGGCGAATTTAGAATATCAAAAGCTTTATCTTCATCAAATTTCACATAAGCACTATTTTGACATACTAAAACCGAACCTTTTTCACTTTTAAAGCTTACATCTATCATTGAAACATCTATTGGAAGAGCAGTTTTACCTATAGCACCTAAGATTCTTCCCCAGTTAGCATCATTTCCGAACATAGCTGTTTTTACAAGGTTATCTGCAATTATGGACTTTGAACAAATTTCAGCAGCTTCTTGACTTGAAGCATTGTTTATTATGCATTCTATTAATTTTGTTGCACCTTCACCATCTTTAGCAATTAATTTAGCCAAATAGACATTAAGGTATTGCAAAGCTTCTACGAATTTTGTATAGTTTTCATCTTCTTCTGTAATTATTTTATTTTCTGCTAATCCGTTGGCTAAAATTAGAACCATATCGTTAGTAGAAGTAGAGCCATCTACAGAAATTCTGTTATAACTATTATCAACTGTTTGTTTTAATGCTTTTTTTAATAAATCATGACTTATAGCTAAGTCTGTGGTTATAAATGATAACATGGTTGCCATATTAGGATGAATCATGCCAGAACCTTTTGCCATGGCTCCAATTGTAATTATTTTATTATCAATTTCTATTTTTACTGAAATATTTTTTGATAATATATCAGTAGTTAATATAGCTTCGCAGGCATCTAAAGCATTACCCTTATCTAACAAGTCTACTAGAGCAGGTAATGAATTCTTTATTGGATTTATATCTAGAGGAACTCCTATAACTCCTGTTGAGCCTACTAAAACATCACTTGGAGTTATATCAAGGTTTTCACCTGTATATTTTGCCATTAAATAAGCAGTTTCTTTCCCTTTATCACCAGTACAAGTATTAGCGTTACCACTGTTGACAATTATAGCTTGAGCCTTACCATCTTTGATATTTTCCATAGTTACTAAAAGGGGTTCTCCTTTAACTACACTTTTTGTAAAAACCCCCGCAGCTTCACAAGGAACTTCAGAATAAATTAATGCTAAATCTTTGTTGTGTTTTTTTATTCCGCAGTGAATTCCAGCTGCTTTAAAACCCAATGGTGAATGCACACTTCCATCTTCAATTTTAATATTCATGTTTACCTCCTTAAATTTTAAAATGCTGGCGGAATCAAGTTTAAGCCAGCTGTTTCCTCGAATCCTAGAGCAATATTCATATTTTGAATGGCTTGTCCTGCAGCCCCTTTAATCATGTTGTCTAGACAACTAATAATAATTAGTCTGTCCTTCCTAAAATCTTTATGAATGGATATATGACAGTAATTTGAGTATTTGATGTTTTTTATGTTTGCACTTTCTCCAAGATCTAATACTTTTACGAAAGGGCAATTTTCATAATAAATTTTATATACAGAATGTATTATTTCTAAATCTTCATTATTGTTAAGCTTTGTATAAATAGTTGAAAGAATACCTCTGTTTATAGGTAAAAGATGTGGTGTGAAACATATTTCAACCGTATCTCTTGATTGGGAAGTTAATACTTCTTCAATTTCTCCAATATGTCTATGGCCATCAATTTTATAAGCACTTAAGCTTTCATTACATTCAGTAAAATGAGTACTTAAGGAAAGACCTCTACCTGCTCCAGTAGCACCGGATTTTGAATCACAGATTATATCTTTGGTGGAGATTAAATTACTAGCTACCAAAGGTAATAGCCCCAGTTCAATAGAAGTAGCATAACATCCAGGGTTAGCAATTATTTTGGACGTCTTTATGGTGTCCTTATTTATTTCTGGCAATCCATAGGTAGCAAAATCATGTATATCTGCTACATCAAATTTTTTACCGTACCATTCTTCATAAATATTTTCATCTGTTATTCTAAAATCTGCGCCTAAGTCTATCACCAGCTTATTTTGCTCTAAAGTTTTCAAAGCAATTTTCTCTGAAAGACCATGTGGAAGGGCAGTGAAAATAACATCACTTTTATTAATAACTGAATCTTCATCTTCGCATACAAGTGAAGTTATGCCTTTTAAATTCATATATACAGAATCAATAGATTGATTCTTAAAACTTTGAGAACTTATAGCTTCAAGTTTTACTTCTGGATGATTAAGTAATAATCTTACAAGTTCAACACCAACATAGCCTGTTGAACCAATAATACCAACCTTTTTCAAATGAATCCTCTCCTATATTGCCCAGCAACATATAGGTGGGCAAATTTAATTTAAATTTCAACTTTTACAGTAAGTAAGATTTGCTTTAATATTTCAACACAAGTTAATGAATTATCTATAGTATCGAATATATTTTCCAAGTTTTCTGTTAGATATACCTTTGTATTTAAGTTAGTAGATGAGAAGAGTTTGATAGTATTTCCAGAGATTCTTAAACCTTTTAGGTGCAGAAAATCTCTGATTTTTGTTTTATCATTACAGAAGCAATTAGGAGTGGAAAATTGTATAAATTTATGGTTAGTAGAATTAAATAATAAAAACTCTTCTATAAGTTTATTTACGTGCATTACTATTATTGACATAGCAGAAGATACTTCTAGGATGTAGTCAATATCTAATAAATAGTTTAATTGTTCTAACATACTTGGATTTAAATTAACCTCATCAAAAGCATTTTCTTTGCCATCAATAATATTTGTTTCATTATTATTAATTAAAGAAACTATGTTATTTCTTTTTTTATAATCATTGAGCCTATCAATATCATCAGCAAAAATATTACTATAACCTAATAGGTGATTAAAAAGACTATCATTAAAATGAGGTACAAAGTTTTCTATAAATTCATCCTTAGTTAAATCAGCATTTAAAGACAAAATTTCTTTTACGGAGCATAAGCTACTGATCATATTATTTATCTGTGTATCTATATAAAGTTTAATAGATAAATTCAATTCAGCTTCATAGTTTTTCTCAATGTCTAGGTTTTTACTAATATCATCAATGTAGTAGGCTAATGTATCCTTTATAAAGCATTGAATATTTGTAGAAGAGGGATCAATTTTAATGACCCCGTTTTCTAATCTTTTTAGTATTTCTTTTAAACCTAGATGTATTTGGTTAAAAACATCTAGGTTTAAAATGTTTTTGTTGAGTAGAAACTTTGCATGAAGCATATTTGATATAATTACTTGTTTATATAATTTCTGATCAGTGTTTATAGAACTAACATTATAAAGAAAAACTGATTGCGATGCTTCATTGTTTAAATACATCCTATTTGGCTCCTAAATTAGATTGCTTTTGCATTTTTGCTCTAACTGTTATTGGAAGACCATATAGGTTGATGAATCCTTGTGAATCCATTTGATTGTATACTTCATCCTCGTTGAAAGTTGCAAATTCTTCGCTGTATAAAGAATAAGGTGAAGTTATACCAGCAGTAATTATATTTCCTTTATAAAGTTTAAGTTTTACATCACCAGCTACAGTTTCTTGAGTTTTATCTATAAATGCACATAAAGCTTCACGTAAAGGTGTATACCACTGACCAAAGTAAATTACTTCTCCTAATTTATGGCCTATTAGTTCTTTATAATGAGAGGTTTCTCTATCTAAACAAAGAGATTCTAATTCTTTATGAGCATAGTATAATATTGTTCCACCAGGAGTTTCGTAAACACCTCTTGATTTCATTCCTACTAAACGATTTTCTACCATATCACAAAGACCTATTGCATTCTTTCCACCTATCTCGTTTAACTTTTGAATAAGTGAAACTCCATCAAACTTTTCACCATTTAAAGCAACAGGAATTCCTTTTTCAAAACTTAAAGTAATATAAGTTGGAATGTCAGGTGCTTTTTCATGTGAAACTGACATTTCAAGAATTTCATCATACTTTGGCTCATTTGCTGGATCTTCAAGATCAAGTCCTTCATGACTTAAATGCCATAGATTTTTGTCCTTGCTATAATTTGTTTCACGAGTAATTTTTATAGGAATGTTATGAGCCTCTGCATAATCTATTTCTTCATCTCTGGATTTTATATCCCAAATTCTCCAAGGAGCTATTACTTTCATATCAGGATCAAAAGCTTTAATTGCTAGCTCAAATCTAACTTGATCGTTTCCTTTACCAGTACAACCATGAACAATTGCATCTGCATTTTCTTTATGAGCAATTTCTACTAGTCTTTTGGCTATGATTGGACGTGCAAAAGCTGTTCCAAGTAAATACTTACCTTCATAGACAGCATTACCTTTCAATGCAGGGAAGATAAAATCTTCTACTAATTCTTTTGTTATATCTTCGATGTAAAGCTTAGATGCTCCTGTTTTTAATGCTTTTTCTTCTAAGCCATCTAATTCATCATTTTGACCAACATTACCTGCAACACAAACAACTTCACATCCATAATTCTCTTTTAACCAAGTAATTATAATTGAAGTATCCAATCCTCCAGAGTATGCTAATACGACTTTATTTAATTTATTCATAAAATAACCCCCTTTATGTATGTTTATGCAATAATTATATATATTAATGCATAACTATGCAACATTTTTTTAAAATAAATCTTTGTTTTATATATGAAGTTATAAAAGGAACTCTTTTTAGTTTTATTAATAGCATATATTATCAGAACTAAATAGGAGGGGCGTATGAGTTATCTATACACGTTTTTAATTGCCCTAGTAAATAATCTTGATAATATAGGTGTTAGGATTGCTTACAGCATAAGAGGCATAAGAATCCCTTTTTTAAAGAATTTGTGGATATCTTTCATAACCTTTGTTATTTCTGGAGGTGCAGCTTATTTTGGAGAGTTAACCACTGTATATCTAAATAAAACTGTATCTTCAATAATAAGTATGGTTCTACTATGCTCAATAGGTTTATGGATTATACTAGAACCTTATGTAAAAAAGAAGAAAGATATTAAAAATAATGAACAAGTAGATTTTTCATTAAAAGGCGTGCTTGATAATCCGGAAAATGCGGATAGAGATAAATCTTCTGATATTGATTTGAAAGAAGCAACAGTACTTGGAATAGCGCTTTCTGTTAATAATATTGGTGGTGGTGTGAGTGCAGGAATGATAGGGCTATCCTGGTATTTTGTTGGAATTTTTTCAGCAGTAATTAGTTTTATTGCACTTTGGCTTGGAAATTATCTTACTGTATTTTTGAAGAAATGGGATTTAGATAAGAAAGCTTCATTTGTTGCAGGAGCTGTACTAATTATTTTAGGAATAATTCAAGTAATATAGAAATATCTTAAATCTTAAATATATATTCTATCAATATACATCAATATTAATGCCTATATTATTAAAAGATTGGAAACAACAGAATATATAATTAGTTAAAAAAGCATGAGTACAACAATTACATTTTTACTTATGCTTTTTTATAATAAGTTTTAAAGCAAGAGTATTACATATTTTGAAGAAAGTATGGTACATACAATGCATAAGATATTAATAAATATAATTTTAAAATAAATATGGTATTAAATAACTATAAAGATTATGGTATAATTTTCTTATAGTAAAAAGTATAATTGGATTAAAATATAATCCTAGAATAATGTATTATTTTTATATGTATAAGGTTGCCAAAGAGTGCTTTACATAAATAAAGGAGAGAAAAAGTGTATGATTATTGGAATTGATTTAGGAACAACTAATAGTCTTGTATCTTATTTTACAGAGGATGGAGCAGTTGTAATTCCTAATAGACTAGGAGAGCATTTAACACCATCAGTTGTTAGTGTAGATGAAAACGAACAAATATTTGTAGGAGCAGTTGCTAAGGAGAGACAAATTGCATATCCTAATGAAACTGCATCTGTATTTAAGAGAAGCATGGGAAGTAATAAAGAATTTTCTTTGGGAAAGAAAAAGTTTTTACCAGAAGAGTTATCTTCATTAATTATTAGATCTTTAAAAGAAGATGCAGAAATATTTTTAGGACAAGAAGTGAAGGAAGCAGTTATAAGCGTACCAGCATATTTTAATGATGCTCAGAGGAAAGCTACTCAAAGGGCAGGTCAACTTGCCGGATTAAAGGTAGAAAGACTTATTAATGAGCCTACAGCTGCAGCTATAGCTTATGGACTTCATACAGAAAAGGTTAACACTAAGTTTCTTGTTTTTGATTTAGGTGGAGGAACCTTTGATGTCTCTATATTGGAATTATATAAAAATATTATGGAAGTAAGAGCTGTAGGTGGAGACAACTTTTTAGGAGGAGAAGATTTTACAGAAATTTTATTTAATATGTTTGTAAAAGCCAAGGAGTTAGATTTAGATTCAGTAGATTATAAAACAAAAGCTAATATAAAGAGGCAGGCTGAAATTAGTAAAATAGCTTTTAGTGAAAGTAAAACTGTAGTAATGAAATGTAAGGTTAATGAGGAGATTTTAGAGTATGAAGTTACCTTAGATGAATATGAAAAAGCTTGTGAAATGCTACTTGCTAAACTTAGAAGACCTATAGAAAGAGCTTTAAGAGATGCAGCAATAAAGATTAAGGAGATTGATTCTATTGTACTAGTAGGAGGAGCAACAAAGCTTCCTATTATAAGAAACTTTGTTGGAAAATTATTTGGCAGACTACCAGATACTCATATTAATCCAGATGAAGCTATAGCTATAGGAGCATCAATGCAAGCTGCCATGAAGGCTAGAGATACTGCTATTAAGGAAGTGGTTTTAACTGATGTATGTCCATATACTTTGGGTACAAGCGTATCAGTGCAGAAACCAGGCGGATATTATGAATCAGGACATTTTTATCCTATCATTGAAAGAAATACAGTTATTCCAGTAAGTAAAACAGATAGGTTATATACAGTTAATGAAAATCAAAAGAAGATTACTGTGCAAATTCTGCAAGGTGAAAGCAGATTTTCAAGGGATAATATCTATTTAGGGGAATTGAATGTACCAGTACCTATTTCAGGTGCAGGAGATCAGGCAATAGATGTAACATACACCTATGATATAAATGGAATCCTTGAGGTTGAAGTTACTGTAGTTTCTACTGGACTTAAAAAACGTATTGTAATAGAAAAGAATCCTGGTTATATGAGTGAAGAAGAAATTGAGAATAGATTAAAAGAATTGAGTGAACTTAAAATCCATCCAAGAGATAAAGAAGAAAATAAATTATTGATTTCTAGGGGAGAACGACTATATGAAGAAAGTATAGGGGAAACAAGAAGTCAGGTAGCTAGATATTTAGAATGGTTTGAAGATATACTTGATAAGCAAAATCCTTTAGATATAGAAAAAGCATCTATAGAACTTAAAAAAATATTTGATGAAATAGAAGAAGAGCAGTTATAAAGGGGAATGGGTAAATGGATAATTGGAGTATATTAGGAATAGACCCTACAAAGGATAAAGCACTTATAAAGCAAGCTTACATGGAAAAATTAAGTGTGTTTCATCCAGAAGATGATCCAGAAGGATTTAAAAAATTAAGAGCAGCTTATGAGGCATTAATTAAGAGTGTTGACGAAGAAGAGGAACCTAAAGAAATAGACTTTAGCCCAGAAGGAATATGGATGCATAGGGTTGAAGAGTTGTACAATGATTTTGAGTTGAGGATAGATGAAGAAAACTGGAGACAGCTATTACAGGATCCCGTGTGTTTTCAATTGGATTCTTCTGAAGATATTAGTAACAGATTACTTACTTATTTTATGGATTATTTTTATATACCGCAAAAGGTTTGGATAGTTTTAGATGAACATTTTCATTGGTTAGACAGAGAAGAGGAACTAAAAGAAAATTTTCCGGAAAATTTCATTACCTTTGTTGTGAATAGTATTAAATATAGCGATGATATTAGGTATGATTCGTTTTCTATAGAAGAAGGAAAGGATTATGAAAATTTTATTTCTTTATACTATCAGATGCAGAGAGCATTTAATAACAGGGATGACATGGAAAAAGAAGAATTTGAAAATACAATGAATGACCTTCTAGAACAAATTGAAGCCTTGGGTATTATTCATCCTGATTTTATAATAACAAAAATTAGGTATAATCTTATGACTAATAAAATTGAAGAGGCTAGAGAACTAGGAGAAGATCTAATAGAACAATATCCAGAGGATTATAGAGTATACTTTGCAGTGGCAGAAGTTGAATGGCGTTCAGATAATATTGAGAAAGCTAAGGAATTGTATGAAAAAGTAATAGCTACTGTACCAAATCATATAGGAGCAACGAAAGGTTTAGGAGATTGTTATTCAAAGCTTAAAGATTATGAAAAGGCTAAGGATTATTATATTGAAGTAAGTGAAAGATATCCTTATGATGAGTATATAAGTCAATGTATTTATTCAACAAATTGTGAATTGGTAGAGTATTATAAGGAAAAATTAAAAGAATCTCCAGAAGAAACAGGGATTAAATTTAGCTTAGCTTGGACATTATTTGAAATAAATAAATATGAAGAATGTAAGCAGGTTGGTATAGAGATTTCACCAGGGGAAGATGATAAATATCAGTACTATGATTTAATGGGACGATGTTCTTCTTCATTAAAGCAGTATGAAGAGGCATTAAGTTATTTTGATAAATGGCTTGAAGATGAACCTGAAAATAGTTATGTACTAAATAATAAAGGATATCAGTTACAATGTCTTGGAAGAACAGAGGAAGCTTTAGAATGTTATGAAAAAGGACTTAACACAAATCCTGAAAGTATAAATCTCATAGTGAGAAAGGCATATTTATTAACTGAACTAGAGCGATATGACGAGGCTATTGATCTTTGTGATCGAGGGATAGAAATTGATTCAGGTGTTGCACATTTATATCTGTATAAGGCAAAGGCACTGTACAATACAGGTAGATATAGAGAGGCTATAGATAATTGTGAGTCTGAAATTAGTATATATCCTTATTTTGTAGATACTTACTTAATAGAAATAAAGATCTATTTTGAAGTGGGACAAAATGAAGCCGTGTTAGATATTATAAAAAGAGTAGAAGAACTTCAATTAAATAATGATGAAATATTATTATATAAGATAAGAACCTTGAGAAAAATTGAAAAATATTCAGAAGCAAAAGAATTATGCTTAGATATCCTTAAGGATGATCCTAAGAATGAAGATGTTAATTACGAATTAGCCATAGTATTAGCTTGTGAGGGGAATTTTGAAAAAGCAATAAAGTTTATGAATGCATCAATAGAAGCAAATCCATCAGAGATGTATAAGTATTATTCAAGAGCTATGATGTATGTAGATCTTAATGAGGACTATGAAGCTATAGAAGAGTACGATTATATAATAAGTAAAGTTCCTGACGATGGTGAGGCTTATAGGCGTAAGGCAGATATTTATAGAAGGTTAGGCAAAGAAAAAGAGGCTATTGAGGCGTATAAGAGAACTTTAGAGGTAGATCCTAAAGATGAATATTCTAATAATGAACTAGGAGAAATTTATTCAGATTCCGGTGATTATCAAACAGCAGTACATTATTTTACAAAACAATTAGAAGTGTCAGAATCTGAATATTACTATATAAATAGGGGACTAGCTTATGCATCAATGGATAATATTGATAAGGCAAAAGCTGATTATGAGAAAGCTATAGCAATTTGTCCTGATAGTTATTCAGCTTATAATAATATAGGTTGCATTTATAAAGATAACAAGGAATATAGCAAGGCTATTGAGTATTTTGAAAAATCTGTAGAGATAGAACCTACCTTTGAGAAAGGTTATAAGAATATTGCTAAATGTTATGTGAATATGGATAAGCTTGAAGAGGCTATAAAAGCTTATACAAGAGGAATAGAGGCAGTTCCTAATTCAGAGTCACTATACTATGAAAGAGGCAGGATTTATAAAAAGTTAGAGAAATTTGATAAAACCGTTGAAGATTATAAAAAAGAGTTAGAGATTACTCCTGAGGATGATTATTTATATAATGACTTAGGGGTAGTTTTTGAAGAAGAAATAAAGGACTATGAAAGTGCCTTAAAATGCTACTTAAAAGCTATAGAATTAAATTCAAATAATGAATATGCCTTTAGGAATGTAGGAGATGTTTATTATAAAGGATTAAAGGAATATATAAAGGCTGCAGAATATTACGGAAAACAGATGGAAGTATCCCCTAATAATTTGAACTTATATATTTCTAGGGGAAAATCATATGAAAAAGCAGGAGAAAAAAGAAAGGCAGAAAGTGATTATAAATGTGCTATTAAAAAATATCTAGAAAAAATCAAAGAGAAAGAACAGGATGCATGTACTTATAAATATCTTGGAGAATGTTACAAGAGATTAAAAAAATTCCGTAAGGCAATAAAATACCTTCAAATAGCTATAGAGAAGGCTTCAAACTGTAAGAATTGTGAACTTAAAAATTGCCATGAAGGATATTTCTGCTTAGGAGAGATATATGAAGCAAAGGGGAATTATGGAGAGGCATTGGCTAATTATAAAAAAGCATTAGAAATAAACCCAGATGATGATGATAATGAATATAAAGAAGCAATTGCTAGAGTAGAAGGCAAGAAATAGAAAAAATCCTCTCAATCATTTTAGATTGAGAGGATTTTTTCTATTAATGTTCAATTGTGTAGACTAGCATATCTTCAAGGCTCATATCAAGTTCTTCTATGAATAGAGCACCATTTTCTTTTAGTTTGTTCATTAATTCTTCATTGCAGCAATTGGTAATGGCATTAAAGCTTCTTCCTATCTTATCTACGTGCAAGAACTCTTTCCAATGCTCAAAGTCTTCTGGAGCATTTTCTTTAAATATTATTTGAAGTTTTTTCATATCTGTCTTTAGGGTGTCTAGAGAATTATCTTTTATTATTTCTCCATCATTAATGAAAACAATATGATCGCATATGGATTCCAAATCACTTAAGTTATGTGAAGAAATAATAACTGTGGTTTCTCTTTCAAAAACATCGTCTACTAGTATCTTAAGAAGTTTTCTTTTAACAATAGGGTCAAGGCCAGAAGTAGGCTCATCAAGTATTAATAAGTCTGGATTAGAGCTAAGTGTCAACATAAAAAATAATCTAGAAATATTTCCTTTTGAAAGCTTTGTAACTTTTTTATTTAATGGAATTTGAAAAACTTCATTTATTTTATTGAATTTTTCCTCATCAAAATTAACATAGGCAAATTTATAATGCTTAACTATATGCTTTATTTTCCATTTGTTAAAATAGTCATTTCTATCTCCCATGTAGCCAATTCTTTCTTTAATAGAAGGATTGTCTTCAATATTTTCTCCATCTAATGTAACTGAGCCAGTATCTGGGGTATATATATCAACTATAGTTCTAAGTAAGGTGGATTTACCTGCTCCATTAGGTCCTACAAGACCTAGGATGCTGCCTTTATTTACAGTAAGATTTATATTTTTAATAGCCTCTTTATCTACAAAAGACTTAGATAAGTTGTTTATTTTTAGCATGATAAATCCCTCCTTCTCTGAATTTTATTGAATAATCTATAATACAAAATAGAAATAGCAACTAATATACAATCTACAAATAATAGAATAATATCTTGGTTTATAAAACTAGAAAAATGACCAAGTTCCAGTTTTACAGCTATAAGTGCTGTTATTACTAAAACTAACAATACTGTTATACAAGCAGCTAATATTGCACAAGCTATCTTAAAAATAGTTCTCACACATCCAAACATAAATAAATCTGAAATTGATTCGAATTTAATTCGTCTGTTTAATAGTATTGAAGCTGCTAAGAATGCTAAAGTTAGAAGTAGTATTGTAAATACAATAACCACTTTATTAATCAATAAATCATTAGGATTCATAATGTATACCATAAAAGATTGAAAAGTATTTGGTAAAAAGTTATCAGTTAAATAAATCAAAAAAGTTTTTAAAAAAGGTATTTTTCCACTAGTTAATGGGATAAGTGCTGTAAATATTAATGGGATTGCTACAAAAATCAATAAAAAAGGTAGTAAAAATGCCATGAATGATTTTCCAAATAGTGTTTGTAAGAACTGCACAAAGGCACTTATTAAGGAGCAAATCAATATAAGCAAGAAAAGATTTCGCCATAATGTTCCTAGTGTATATTTTCCTTCAACAGAGAAACTACCATTAAAGAAAAATACAATTATGGAACTAAGAAGACCATAAGCCAATAAAGGCACTGCAATCCCTATAAAATAAGAAACAAACTTTGTTATTATAATTGCATCTCGTTTATAAGGTTGAGTTAGCATTAAACTATACTTATCACTTTTATGACTATAACTTTCCAATAAGCCTATTAATAGAAAGATTATAGGAAAAGCTCCATTAATAGAAAGAATCGTACTGAAAGTATAGTAGCCAGTGTTATAGTAGCTTGCAAAAAAAGCAAAGAAATTAAATAGATAAAAAATTCCACATAATGAAATCATAAAATAAGAGTTATTTCTTTCATCATAAAAAAGTGCTTTTGAAAAATATTTATTATTCATTAATTGATCCTCCTTCATGATCAGTTCCTAAAAGGTTAACATATACTTCTTTGAAAATTAAGTTGATTTGATTTTCATTAAGTCCCATATAGTGTGCATCCATTAAAAGCTTTTTTAAATCTTTTTTGAATTTTAGCATTTTTTCCTCCTCTAATTTAGGTTTATATTCCATTGATACATAAGTACCTTTTCCCCTAAGAGTTTCGATAATATTAAGTCGTTCTAACTCGTTATAAGCTTTACTAACTGTTTGAGGATTTGTAGTTAGCATGTTAGCCATTTCTCTCACTGAAGGAAGTTTGTCTCCTGGTGAGATTATCTCTTTAATTATAAGTTCTTTTATGCCTAAAATAATTTGCTCATAAATAGGAGTACTGCTCCTTGCATCTATATTTATTATGATAAACACCTCCTGTATAATGTGTAACAAGTGTATTGCAACAAATGGTACACTATGGTATAGTTAAAATATAACATTATTCAAAAATATAGTAAAGAGAAAATATTCGACAAAAAGGAATAGTTGTTAAGCGATACAGGAAAGATATGGTAACTGATAGGGGATAATTTATAATTCAATAAAGCTTAAATATCAATTAAGGAAAATTTAAGGAAAACTTTATTTGTTATAATATATAAATCCGATATAATATATCTTAGCAATGATTTTTGTAAATTGGATATAACTATATATAGAAAATAATTTTACTAGGAGAAAAAATATGAGCATGGGAGTACTAAACGGAAATGATTATATTAATTCGTATGAAGGAGAACAACTTGGACTTAGTGAAGAAGAAGTAAAGAAAAGAATCAAAGAAGGGAAAGTTAATCAGATTCCAAAGGTTCCATCAAGGACTATAGGACAAATAATTTGGGCTAATGTATTTACACTATTTAATGGGATAAATGTAGTTTTAGCTTTATTAGTTATTCTTGCAGGATCACCTAAGAATGCAATTTTTGCAGGAGTTATAATCTCTAATGCAATTATAGGAGTTATTCAAGAACTAAGAGCAAAGAAGACCATTGAAAAATTAACGATTTTAGCTAGGTCTAAGGCTACAGTTATTAGAGATGGAGTAGAAAGAGAAATAGATGTAGAAGAAATTGTATTGGATGATTTAATATTTTTGAAATCAGGGTGTCAAATTCCAGTAGATGCAGAAGTCTTACCAGGGAGTAAGATTGAAGTAAATGAAGCATTATTAACAGGAGAATCTGATTATTTAATAAGAAATCCAGGAGAACAATTACTTTCTGGAAGCTTTGTAGGGTCAGGTTCTGGTTATGCTGTGGTTACAGCTGTAGGTGCCAATACTTATTCTTCAAAGTTATCTGAAGAAGCCAAAAGATTTAAGAAGATAAATTCAGAATTGCAAAATTCAATTAATAAAATTTTATCATTTTTAATAAAAATTATTGTTCCTACAGGATTGCTTTTAACATTTACTCAAATGTATTTTATTAATAAACCTTGGCAAGAGGCTGTTATAGGTGTAGTAGCAGGTATAAGTGGAATGATACCAGAAGGGCTTGTACTTCTTACTAGTGTAACCTTTGTAGTCAGTATTGTTAGATTATCAAAGTACAACACTTTAATTCAAGAGTTACCAGCTACAGAGGTATTGGCAAGAGTTGATGTGCTATGTTTAGATAAGACAGGCACAATAACAGAAGGTAAATTAAAGGTTATAGATGTAAAGAATTTTGATATATCAAAAGAAGAGGCAGAAGAAGCACTATCAGCAGTTGTACATTCATTTTCAGTAGTGAATCCAACTCAAGAAGCTATACTAGAAAGATATAATCAAAAAGGTAATTTTGAGGTTACAAATAAAATATCTTTTTCATCTTCTAAAAAGTGGAGTGCTGTTGAATTTGAAGATAAGGGTGCTTGGTATTTAGGTGCACCAGAGATTTTATATAAAGAAAAATATAATGAAATAAAGGAACAAGTATTTGAAGAAGCTGAAAGGGGACGAAGGGTATTACTTTTAGCAAAATCTCCAAGGGGATTAAGTGAAATAGTTCCCGCAGATTTAGAAAAGGCAGCTTTGATTATAATTGAAGATATCATTAGACCAGAAGCACCTGATACATTAAAGTTTTTTGATACACAGGGTGTAGATATAAAAATAATTTCTGGTGATAATCCTGTAACTGTAGCAGCTGTTGCAAAAAGAGCTGGAGTAAAAAATGCTGATAAATATGTTGTGGCTACAGATTTACCAAAGGATAAAGAAGAGTTTAGAAAAGCTGTAAGAGAAAATTCTATATTTGGAAGAGTAACTCCTCATCAGAAGAAGGAATTGGTGAAAGCGCTTCAAGCTGATGGTCATACAGTAGCTATGACTGGTGATGGAATTAATGATGTATTAGCTTTAAAAGAAGCAGATTGTGGAATTGCCATGGCTTCTGGTAGTGATGCTACCAAGGCTGTTGCTCAGTTAGTACTATTAGATTCAAACTTTGCATCCCTTCCTAAGGTAGTACAAGAAGGGAGAAGAACAATAAATAATTTAGAGTTAGCCGCTAATTTATATCTAACTAAGACTGTATATGCGGTAATACTATCAATAATATTTGCATTGATTTTGCTTCCTTTCCCATATGAACCTATACAGTTATCGTTAGTGGGATCTTTAGGAATTGGAATACCATCCTTCTTTATAGCTTTGCAGCCTAATGAAGATTTGGTTCAAAAGGGATTTTTAACAAGGGTATTAAAGATGTCCTTGCCAAATGGGATAGTAATTGCATTAAGTGTAATATTAGTATCTTTATTGTTAAACTTTTCAGGTGTTCCAGATTTTAAAAGCAAAACTATTTGTACTTTAATAATAGGTATTCTTAGTATGTTAATTTTATTGAGAGTTTCTGAACCTTTAACGAAGCTGAAAGTAGCAGTTTGTGCTGTGATGATTGGAATCTTTTGTTCTGCTTTTGTTATTAAAATATGCAGAAGAGTATTTAGTTTCAGTCATTTGAATTTCTACGATATAGTAATTGTAGGAACTTGCATACTTGCAGCAGTATTCTGTTTAGCTGTATTAAGTAGAGTGGTTGCTAGGTTTATTGATAAAAGAGAAGCTAAAAAAGAAAATAAGATAAGAGCTGGTGCGAAAAAATAAGAAGAATCTGCATCAGCTCTTCTTATTTTTTAGAATTTAGTTATATTTCCTAGGAGAAAAAACTATGTTTTGAAAAATATCATGCTATAATACATATGTAATAAAAAATAGAGTTTTGGTATCTGAAAATTGTTTAGTATATGGATTTTATTGTTATTTTTAGATACCTTGGTATAAGTCTCTAATAATGGAGAGAAAACTGATGATAAGAATAAAGATTGACAAAAATAAAGCAGGAGAACCTGTATTTAAGATTAATATTAAAGAAGAACAACAAAAAAAGTATGTTTTTTTAAAACGAGCCTTAATGGAAGGAAAAGAAATAAAGGGACGTTACAATTATGAGCTCTGCATGAAATATTTTTTACCTATTTTCAATAACTTGGATAAAAGTGATGTAAAGATAGATGCAAAAAGTATTGATAGTTATTTAGAATTTTCTGATTACATTGATGAAAAATTTTATTATTCATTGATAGCAACTCCAAAGTTTATGAGGATGTGGAGAGAAGAGAATTGTCCCAACATATATAAGGTATGTATAGATATAGATAACTTAAGTGTAGATAAGAGTATTGCTTTTAAGCAGATTAAAATAAATAGTGAGTTATAATCTTACTTATTTTTTAAGTATGACTTAAGAACGTAAATACGACTAAAGCGGAATTTTAGATTTCAATTAGAGGTGGTATGTTAATGAATTTAATTACAATAGAGAATATAACAAAAAATTATGGCACTAAGGCTATAATTGATAATGTAAGTTTAGGCATAAATGAGGGAGATAAGATTGGATTAATTGGGGTAAATGGTACTGGAAAGTCCACATTACTTAAGATTATTTCAGGTGTTGAAGAATGTGATGAAGGTAAAATTACCAAAGGCAATGGAATAAGAGTGGAATACTTAAGTCAAAATCCAAGTTTTGATTTTAATGCTACAATCTTAGAACAAGTTTTTAAAGGAAATTCACCAGAAATGAAGTTGTTGAGAGAATATGAAGAAGTTCTTTCTAAAGTTAATTTTGGTGAATTAGAGTTTAGTGACAAGCTTATAAGCATACAAAGTAAGATAGATAGTATGAATTTATGGCAATTTGAGAGCGAAGCTAAGATGATATTAACAAAGCTTGGTATAGATAATTTTGATAAGAAAATAGCTGAACTATCTGGTGGACAAAGAAAAAGGGTGGCATTGGCATCAGCATTGATTACTCCAAGTGATTTGCTTATTTTGGATGAGCCTACAAACCATATGGATAGTGAAACTATAAATTGGTTAGAGGAATATTTAAACTCTAGAAAAGGTGCCTTATTAATGATTACACATGACAGGTATTTCTTGGACAGGGTAACCAATAGAATTATAGAGTTATATGATGGAAATCTATATACTTATGAAGGAAATTACTCTCTTTACTTAGAAAAGAAATTGGAGAGAGAGCAGGGCGAAGTTGCTGCTCAAAGAAAGAGAGAAAATCTTTATAGAAAAGAATTGGCTTGGATCAGAAGAGGCGCTAAGGCACGTTCAACTAAGCAGAAGGCTAGAATAGATAGGTTTGAAACATTGAAGGAAGATATGGTAAAGATTAAAGAAGAAAATCTAGAACTTTCTGTAGTAGGGTCAAGACTTGGCAATAAAATAATAGAACTTTATAACTTAGAAAAGAGTTTTGATAAGAAGGTCATAAATGATTTTTCTTATATGTTATTAAGAGATGATAGAATTGGTATAGTAGGAGAAAATGGTGTAGGAAAGAGTACACTTATGAACATATTAGCTGGTAAGATTCAACCAGATTCAGGAACAGTTGAAATTGGTGATACAGTTAAGATTGGGTACTTTTCTCAGGAAACCTATCACATGGATGAAAATTCTAGGGTTATTGATTATATAAAAGAAATTGCTGAGTTCTTACCATTGGCCAATGGGGATAGAATTTCTGCTTCAGAAATGCTAGAAAGATTCTTGTTTTCTCCAGAGAAGCAATATACACCTATAGGAAAACTTTCAGGAGGAGAGAGAAGAAGATTATATCTACTAAAAGTGTTGATGGAAGCTCCTAATGTATTGCTATTTGATGAGCCAACAAATGATTTGGATATAGCAACTTTAACCATATTAGAAGATTTCATAGATGGATTTAATGGCCCAGTTATAGCTGTTTCCCATGATAGATACTTCTTAGATAGGATTTGTAATAAGATTTTTTCTTACGATGGAAAAGGAAATATCAGCAGATTAAATGGAAATTATTCTGATTTTCTTCTTTGGAAGGAAGCGAATGATGCTGAAGTAGTTAAAGAAGTAAAAATAAAAGAAGAGAAAAAAGAAGTAGTAAAGAAAGAAAAAGCTCTCAAGTTTTCTTACAAGGAACAAAAAGAATTTGATGAAATAGATGATGTAATTGCAAATTTAGAAAACAGCATACAAGATTTAGATAAAGAAATTGAAAAGTCAGCTACAGATTTTGTTAAGCTTCAAGAACTTATGGATGAAAAACAGAAGCTAGAAGCAGAACTTGAAGAAAAATATGATAGATGGACATATTTAAATGATTTAGCAGAAAAGATAGAAGATGAAAAGAGAAATAAGGCTTCTGAAAATAAATAACAAGTTAAAATATTCGTGGCATATAAACCTAGGTACTTTCAATGCTTAAATAAAGTGACATTTAAAAGGCTGCATCAAAATAAGTTTCTATTTTGATGCAGCCAATATTATTTATTTAAATGTGCACTTTAGAATGTTGCTTTTAATGCATAAGGTTTTGTTTTGCTATATGCACCACTATAACCTACAACTTTTACATAGTAAGTTCCGGTTTTACTAGCAGAGTAAGTTATTAATTCATTTGCAGTAGAACTCTTTAATGAACTTCCAACCTTAGTTCCAGAGGAATTATAAAGGTATAAGTCATAATCTCCAGCTAAGTTAGTTAAGCTTATGCTGATAGTTCCAATTTTAGTTACAGGAAGCTTATAATAATCAACATCAGATGTGCTGTAGATAAATGAGTTATAAGTTTGTCCAGAAACTATAGAATAAGCAGTTGCTAATGAATCATTAGGCTCATAGGTGTCTGCAGAAGGTGATGAACCTGTAACTCCAACAGAGCTAAATGCAGTATTTATAGCTGCAACTTCAGCACCACTTGCACCATATAAGTCTGTAGCAGCTTGTACCAAACCATCATGTGCTCCTACAAAGTCTGTATTACTATTAAAGTAAGTTGTTAATGCACGGTAATAAATTTTTGCTGTTTTTTCGCAACCTATAGCTTGTGCAACTAGGAAGGCAGCCTTGTTTGGTATTCCACTATTTGTATGAACACCTCCGTTGTCATCAGAAGTATTAACATAATCACTCATATTAGCAGGTTGATCATATAGAGTAGGATCAGCTAAGCTTCTTAAAGCATCTCCAGCTATATTTGGAGTGTATATTTCATCTCCAACTACCCAATCAGAAGGGTTGAAAGTCCAAGTTCCACCCTTAGCTACATTGTACTTATCCCAAGTTTGGATTAGCACTCCAAACACATCAGATACACTTTCATTTAATGCACCAGATTGATCTTGGTAAGCTAAATCAGCAGTTGAACTAGTTACACCATGAGTCATTTCATGGCCTACAACATCTAAATCTCCACTTAGTGATTTGAAGGTTGTTCCATCTCCATCACCATAAACCATTTGAGTTCCATCCCAAAAAGCATTATTATATTTTGAACCATAGTGTGCGGTGGATTTTATACTCATGCCATTATCGTCTATAGAATTTCTATTGAATATAGTTTTGTAGAAATCATAAACTACACCAGCGTAAGAGTGTGCACTTACAACAGCCTTATCAGAAATTGTGCTAGAGGAACTAGTGTATAAAGTTCCTGGTTCAGTTTGAGCATTATTAGCTGTATAAGTCAATATTTGACCAGTCATAGGCTTTGTAGTGTCCTTTGTTTGATAGCTTGTCCCTGATTGATATAAATTTAATGATCTAGTAGTTCCATTAACGGCAACCCCAGTACCTGTAACAGGACCATCGTATCTTATTTTGCTTACAGAATCTATTATTTTTCCTGTAGCTGTATCAACATATACATCAAAGTTTCCTATTTCAGGGTGTTGATAATATACATTGAATTTGTAAGCTTGATGAGCATCATTGCCTTTGTTGAAAATTAATTTTGTTGCAGAAGATATTTTTGCGTCTGTTTTTGCATATTGTTTTTCAACTGCAGATTTTGCAACTTGTTCAGTGACAGCAGTAGTAAATGATTTGCTGTTGTTTAAAAGAGAATAATTAATGTTAGAGGATACACTTGTAATCACATTATCTTTATTAAAGTGAACAGTGATATCTCCGTTATCAAGATTTGTTCCGTTAAGTTTTTGAGCCAATTTTACATGAGTAAAGCCTAAGTTATCCTTCTTTATTGATTTTACGTTAAAGAAATCTCTTACATTGTCCAATGAAAGAAGTTCCTTTATTTGATCTAGAAATTGCAAGGCTTGTTCACCGTCAGCTATTTTTCTTTTAGATAAATCCCCAGAAATAAATGAAGTTTTTCCTGTCTTTTTATCGTTTGTAATTTTTAGATTCCCCTTTGATGTGTTCTCTAATGATTGAACGATTAATTGTTTTCTTTCGTTAACGGTAGCCTTAACAGATGTAGGTCCTGCAAGGAATGTAGACACCACTGTTATTGCTAGAATTGATGATAGTAATTTTTTTTTCATAAATAGCCCTCCTTATACATATCCAACACGCCCCAATATATGTAAAAGAATAAAATTATTATACAATCATAGAAATCAATTTGCAACTAAAATTTATGAAAAAGTTATAAATTTTTCAAGAATATATAGTTAATATAGAGAAATTAAAAATTTATAGCGATATTTTTTGTATAAATATTCATTGAAACTATTGAAAAAGTATGTTCAATATGATAATGTTTTTCTGTTATAAAATATGTTGTGAAAATCTATGAAAAAATGCATTAATATTCATGGTTTTCTAAATGTTATGCATAAAAAATAAAATTCAAAATAAAGGAGTTGTTACGGTGTGACAGGGGAGGTTTTTGTTCAATTAAAAAATATTTGCAAGAGTTACGATGGAGCTAAGGATATCATTAAGAATTTGAACTTAGAAATAAAAAAAGGTGAATTTTTAACTCTTTTAGGACCAAGTGGTTGTGGGAAGACTACAACATTAAGGATGATAGCAGGTTTTGAAGAACCTACTCAGGGGGGGATTTTAATTGATGGAGAAAATGTTACAAATAAATCTCCACATGAAAGATGTGTTAACACAGTTTTTCAAAATTATGCATTATTTCCGCATATGAATGTTTTTGATAACATAGCCTTTGGACTTAAGATGAAAAAGGTTCCAAAGGAAGAAAAGAAAAAAAGAGTACAGGAAATGTTAGAAATGGTACAACTTCAAGGCTTTGAAGATAGGATGCCGTCACAGTTAAGTGGTGGTCAGATGCAAAGGGTTGCCATTGCAAGAGCAGTCATAAACAGACCTAAGGTGTTGTTATTAGATGAACCGCTAGGAGCACTTGATTTGAAACTTCGTAAACAAATGCAAATAGAACTTAAACATCTTCAAAGACAACTAGGAATTACGTTTATATTTGTAACACATGATCAAGAAGAAGCATTAACCATGTCTGATAGGATTGTGGTTATGAATAAAGGCGTAATAGAGCAGTTGGGAACACCAGAAGAAATATATGAAAATCCAAAATCCAAGTTTGTTGCAACCTTTTTAGGGGAAACAAATATTTTGGAAGGTTCTGTAGTTAAGATTAAGGAAAGAGAAGTTTTATTAAATCTAGAGGAAGAAAAAGATATAATAAGAATTCCAAACTTAGGATACGAAATGGGAGAAAAATTTATTGTTTCTGTTAGACCAGAAAGAATAGTGTTGAAAAATCAACCTGATGAGGATGATGTGTACTTAAAATGTAAGTTTAAAGAGCGAATATACATAGGAGCCCAGATAAAGACGGTATTTAGTTTATCAAATGGAAAAGAAATCATAGTTAATGAGTCTATAGTAAACAGTACTGGTTCCCACGAAAGCGATAAAGATGTATACGTAACTTGGAAAGCAAATCATACAGTGGTAATAAAGGAATAGGGGGAAAAGGCATGAAAAATAGAAGCCTTAAAGGCAAAGTTGCAACATTACTCCCAGTTACTCTATGGATGACAGCATTTTTTGTAGTACCGCTTATACTTATAATAGTTTATAGTTTTGCCACTAGAGGAGAATTAGGAGATATAAAATATACTTTTACTATAAGTAATTATACAAGGCTTATTGATCCATTATATTTAAGAATATTTATGGATTCTTTGATGGTAGCTTTGGGAACTACAATTTTTTGTTTAATATTTGCATATCCATTTGCATTTATTGTGGCAAAGGCAAACAAAAAGCTTAAACCAATTTTATTATTGCTTGTAATACTTCCATTTTGGACTAACTCCTTGGTAAGAACCTATGCAATGATAATGCTAATACGTACAGAAGGTGTAATAAATACAGTATTAATGAACCTTCATATTATCAGTGAACCATTAAAGCTTATGTATAATAACTTTGCAGTTATGATAGGAATGGTTTATATGATGTTTCCATTTATGGTTCTTCCATTATACTCGTCTATTGAAAAGTTGGATATGAGATTATTAGAAGCAGCTGATGATTTAGGTGCAGGGTTAGTTAGAAAATTTATAAATGTGACCTTGCCACTAACAAAGGGTGGAATAATATCTGGATGCACCTTAGTGTTTGTACCAACTCTTGGTTTGTTCTTTATAACAGACTTAATGGGAGGCAGCAAGGTAGTTCATCTAAGCAACTTGATAAAGAATCAATTTTTAACTGCTAGAGATTGGCCTTTTGGTTCTGCAATTTCTGTAGTATTAATTGTTATAATGACTGTTATTATATTTATTTACTCTAAGTCCAGTGGTTCTAAGGGCAGAAGGCAGGTGTTTTAGGCATGAAGAAAAGTAGAATTATAAAACCATTATATACATTTTTTATATTACTATTTCTGTATTTGCCTATAGCAGTTCTTATAGTATTTTCCTTTAATCAGTCTAAGCTTAATGTGGTTTGGACAGGGTTTACTTTTAAATGGTATAAGAGTCTTGTTACCAATATAGGAATTCTTGAAGCAGTGAAAACTTCATTTTTTGTAGCAATAGTAAGTACAATTGCCTCAGTTATAATAGGAACTTTAGGGGCAGTTGGAATGTATAGATATAAGTTCAAAGGGAAAAGCATACTAGATACTGTGTTATATGTACCTTTAGTAATTCCAGAGATAGTGATGGGAATTTCATTGCTTGCTATTTTCTCTTTAATTAAATCAATGATAGGTTTGCCTTTGGGAAGATGGACGTTGATAATTGCTCACATCACCTTTAGTGTTGCCTATGTTGTAGCAGTGGTAAGAACAAGGCTAGATGATTTTGATATATCATTAGAGGAAGCAGCAAGAGATTTAGGAGCCACACCACTTAAAGTATTTTTCAATGTTACCCTACCAGTAATAATGCCAGGGGTGGTGGCAGGAGGATTATTAGCTTTCACTTTATCCTTGGATGATGTGATAATAAGTTTCTTTGTAGCAGGACCGAACAGTGTTACACTGCCAATAAAGGTATTCTCTATGGTGAAGTTTGGAGTTACTCCAGAGATAAATGCTTTATCAACCATAATTATAGTGTTTACAACTATAGTAGTTACTTTAGCAGCTTTGCTTAACAAAATACATTTAAACATGAAGAAGGTAGTATCAATTTTATTGGTTATGTTGATAGTTGCAAGTTCTGCTTGGTATGGTGTATTTGCTGCAGCCAAGACTTCAGCAGCACAAAAGCAAGTACTAAATGTATTTAACTGGTCAGAATATTTGCCACAATCAGTAATTGATAAATTTGAAAAGCAATATAACGTTAAGGTTAATTACAGTACATTTTCCTCCAACGAAGAGATGTTAGCAAAGATTATGGCTGGTGGGGCTCAGTATGATATAGCTGTAGCCAGTGATTTTATGGTAGAAATACTAAGTAAGCAAAACTTAGTTCAAGAAATAAATAAAGATAATATACCAAACATAAAAAATCTTGAACCTGCTAGATTAGGGTTACCTTATGATAAAGAGAATAAATATAGCTTACCATATATGTGGCTTGCAGGAATAATTGGTTATGATAGTAGTAAAATTAAAGAAGGCGAGATAACTTCTTATGCAGATTTATGGAATCCTAAGTATAAGAATTCCATAACAGTTTTGGATGATGAAAGAGCTATAATTGGTATGACCTTAAAGAAGCTTGGATATTCATTAAATGAAACTAGTGATGGAGCTTTAGAAAAAGCTAAAGAGGAATTGAAAAAACTTCAACCTAATATAAAATCCTATGATAGTGATAGTCCAAAAACAAATTTAATTAATGGAGAATCCAGCATAATTTTTGCATGGGGTGCTGAATCAAGCTTAGCAAGAAGAGAAAATCACAATGTTAAATATGTGATCCCAAAGGAAGGTTTGTTCTTACAACAAGATAACTTTGTAATACCAAAGGGAGCACAAAATGTAGAGCTTGCAGAAAAGTTTATAAACTTCATAATGGACCCAGAAATAAGTGCAGAAATATCAAAAGCCTTCCCTTATGGAAATCCAAATGGAAAAGCAAAGGAACTGATGGATAAGAGCATTGTAGAGGATCAAGCTGTATACCCACCAGATGAAGCCGTAAAGAAAGGTGAGTATCTAAAAGATATAGGAAGTAAAATAACTAAATTTGATAATATATGGTCTCAAGTAAAGAGATAAAAATTAAAAAACGTTAATAAAATATGAACAAGGTATGTAGATAGGAAGCAAGTATCCTAATTTACATACCTTGTTTGCTTTGTATTATAAAAAAGTAAAAAAATTCAATGCAATCATCAAAAAAAATACAAAAAGTAAGCAGAAATAGAAACAAAAAGTCTGAAAATTCTTTAAAATTCATAACAATAATTGACAAAAAAAGAAAATTAACAATGTTACAATTAATATGTTTAAACGTTATAGCTATTTAAGAACAATGGGGGGAGAACAGTGAAAAGAAAATTATTTCGTTCGTGGAAAAATAAATATTTTAACTTATTTATTATAGTTTTGGGGTATGTACTATGTATAACTATAATGTCTTTAGTTATAAACTCTTATATTTTAAATAAAAGGAATTCAGAAAATGATCAGCAAGGCAAAAAAGAAAACTTTTCTTATGTTCTTGTAAGAAGTAATCCAAGTAAAAATTTTCAAGGAAATATCATTGATGTTATAACTGAATTTTCTAAGTATGGCAAGGTAGATGTATTAAAGTTAAGAAATAGCATACTATCATTTGGAAAGAAACAAGTTGAAGCTCAAATAATTCCTACAGAATATAGGAAAGATACAGATTTCATTCCAATGATAACCTTAGGAAGGTATATATCAATTGATGAGTCAGTAAGAGGAGATAAGGTGGCAGTCATTGGAAAGAGTTTAGCTAAATCGCTTGGAGTTGGAATAAATGGAAAGATCAATTTTTATGGAGAAGAATATAAAATTATAGGTATACTTGGACCAGAATTTAAAGAGAGTGTATGGGATAAGGTGTTTACTACTTCAGTTAAAGGTTTACCTAAGTCATATTTATCTATACTTAATGATAGTTGTACAGAACAAAGCGACAAAAATAAGATATTAAATTTAAACTTAACCTTTAGAGTGAAAAATTCTGAAAGGCAAAAAGTATTTGATGAAATATCAAATAGCATGAACAAGTATGGTGTGCAAATTATAGAATCCTTTGGAGATATGATGGATGGAGGATTAGGAAATGCAGTGTTTGGAATAACAGTGATTACAATTCCTATAATAATAGCAGCATTGTTTAATGTGCTTAATATATCGTTCTTTTGGATAATGGATAGAAAGAAGGAGATAACAATAAAGAAGGTTATGGGGGCTACTAATGAATATATTATAAAAAGAATAAGAATAGAACTGATATTAATATCACTGATATCAGCAGGTACTTCTTTTATTATTCAAAATATTTTATATAGACATTTTGAGCAGTTTATTGAGAATACAGGGTTAAGCTTCAAGTTATCAGTGGGAACTTTTATTGCGTGTACAATTATAGCTGTTATGCTTGGATATTTATCAACTATAATTCCAACTAGAAAGATTGTCTCAATGGAAGCTGCAGAGGCATTAAGATATGAGTAGGAGAGTTAGCTTATGGGTATTATATTAGTTTCAATAAGAAAAAATATTTGGAGAAATTTGGCTATAACTTTTCAGATAATATTAGGCACAATAGTATTGAGCCAAGCATTATCAAATTATAGATATTTTATTGCGACTAAATATAAGGCAGAAACATTAATTGAAAGTAATGTATATGATTTAAGCTATACAAATAAATCTCATAATGAGATTGGCAATCATGATATGAATGGACAAGATACAATATCACCACAAGAGGGAGTTAATGTGGCATTAAAATTTATCAAAGGTGATAATAGAGTTGAGAAAATAGGATTAGAAAGTGGTGGATACGTATTTAAGTATGCAGATGATGAGAAGTCAAGTAAACCAATATTGAAATCTAAAATACAGTCTATAGATGTTACTGCTTATAATAAAGAGTTAACTGAAATGTATAATTTCAAAGTGAAGAAAGGCATTAGCTTTTCTGATTATTTTAAAGTTAATAATGATGATAAATTAATTCCAATACTAATTTCAGAAGAATTAGCTGGAGATAATCCAGTAGGCAGCATTGTAAAACTGCCCCAAAAAGTTGATCCTAGGCAAAAAGATTACAAAATAATAGGTATTTTAGATAGTAGTTATCCACTATTAAGTCAAATATATGATATGGCAATGCCGGGAAGACCTAATGATGGTTATTTTTGTATAATAGGGTCTTTGATAAATGATGATTATGCTCATGTATATGCAAAATTTAAAGATGATGTAAGTAGAGATGAAGTGAAGAAAGATTACGATAAACGTGCAGGAGCAGATAAAGAAATTCAGTTTTTTGGATTAAATGATATGGCTGAAACGCTGCTTTTACCTGCATCAGAGAAAGTACAATATATTTTCTATGGAACAATAATATTAATTTTGACTTCCTTTGGTGTTATAGGCACAGTATTGGCTTCCATAGTAAAAAGAAAACCTGAGTTTGGTGTAAGAGTAGCTATAGGAGCTACAAAGAGTAACATACAAAGATTAGTTATGGGGGAATTAATGATATTGTTTATGTTTTCTGTAACCATAGGATTATTAATTTCTAGATTAATGTCAGGTATGTCTAAAATACCAACTTATATTTGGGATTTCTATGTAATAGGCATTAGCGCTGGCATAGTTTTTGTATTAATGATAATATCTGCCATCCCATCTTTATTGAGAATAACTAAAATGAATCCAGTGGATTTAGTACATGGAAAATAAGAGTTTTTATTAAGAAGGAGAAGGTGTTTTTATGAAAAGAAAGTTATTTCATTCGTGGAAAAATAGAGGGTTTACTTTATTTACAATAGTATTTGGATATTTTTTATGTATAACTATATTATCCTTGGTGATTAATTCCATTGAATTAGATAAAAGAAATGATGAAAATGAGTTTCAAGGCAAACATGGAACTGTTTCCTATTTGACAGTAGGGAATTATATAAGTAGCAGTTTTACAGGAAAGCCTATAGATGTGATCAACGGATTCTCTAAATATGGAAAGGTTGATATACAAGACTTACCCAATCAAATTGTTGCAGTTGGTAAAAAGTTATGTCAATCTCAAGTTATCCCTACTGTGTATACCAAAGAAACTGATTTTATTCCCAATATAACTGAAGGAAGATATATTTCTATAGAGGAGTCTATGAGGGGAGATAATGTAGCAGTTATTGGCAAAGAGCTTGCGAAATCTCTAGGAGTAGAGGTAAATGGGAAAGTAAAATTTTATAATAAAGAATATAGAGTAGTAGGTATACTTGGACCAGAATTTAAATATAGTGCATGGGATAAAGTCTTTTGCATTTCAGTTAATGGATTACCAAAAGACTACATGGATGTACTAAATCGCAGTTGGGTTCAAGAAACAGATAAACTTAAAAGTCTGAATCTATATTTTGCATTCCGAGTAAAGGATGCTGAAAAAAAACAAATATATGACCAAATAAAGAGTGAAATGAAAAGTTATAATTTATATATAGATGACAAAAAGCAAAATTGGGAAGGCGCATCAACTTATGAGCAAGCTAGAGATACTGCGAAAAATGGAATTCCTATAATAATAGTAGCTTTATTTAATGTTCTAAATATTTCTTTTTTCTGGATAATGGATAGAAAGCATGAAATAACTATTAAAAAGGTACTGGGAGCTACAGATAAGTTTATTATGAATAGGATTAGAAAGGAATTGTTATTAATATCTATATTATCAGCACTTTTATCTTTTATAACTCAAAGTATATTATATAAGGAGTTTGAACCTTTTATAAATAGGGTGGGCTGGAGTTTTAAGCTTTCTTGGATGACTTTTATTTGCTGTATAATGGTAGCAATTGTTCTTGGATATTTGTCAACCATAATTCCAGCTAAGAAAATTGTTAGGATGAAAGCTGCAGAAGCTTTAAGAAATGAGTAGGAGAAAAAGTGTATGTATATGATTTTAAAATCAATGAAGAAAAATAAATTAAGAAATTTAGTTATAGTTGTACAGTTGATTTTTGGCATAGTAATTTTAAGCAACAGTCTGGCTAACTATAAGTACTATATTTCAACTAGAGAGAAAGCTGAAAATGCCAGTAGCAGTAATGTTTATGAAGTATCTGTAGAAAATAAAGCAGATATTTTTAAAGTAGGAGAAGCTAGAGATCATCAATATATAAGTGGAGAAGAAAATCAAATATCTACCGTGTATAAAATTGCTAAGGAAAGTAAGCTGGTAGAGAAAATAGGCTTTGAAGGGCTTGGTTGTAATTCATGTCAGTATACTAATGAAGAAGAAAATGAAGGTAAGTTTATTTTGAAATCAAAAATAAAAACCATAGGTATTGTTGAGTATAGCAAGGAACTAACAGAAATGTATAACTTTAAAATGAAAAGTGGAATGAATTTTTCTCAATATTATAAGTCAGAGAAAGCAGAGGATGTTATTCCAATGCTAATTTCTCCACAGTTATCTAAGGATAATCCAATAGGAAGTATTGTAAAGTTACCAGGAGGAGGAAAGAAATATAAAGTAATAGGAGTGCTAGATAATAGCTGCCCATTATTAAATGAACTATACAATATGGGATGCTTGTACAAGCCTAATAATGGATATTTTTGTGTAATAGGCTCCTTATTAACTAACAAGAAAACTCATCTTTATATAAAATTAAAAGATGGCGTAAGTAAGGCAGAGGGAAAAAATGATTTTGATAAGAAGCTTGGAGAGAAGTTTGAAACTCAATTTTTTGGATTAGATGATATGGCTGAAACAGTAACTTTACCTGCACCATATGCGGCTAGATATATTCTTTTCGGAATTATTATATTGGTGCTTTCATCTTTTGGCATAATAAATACTGTATTGTCCACAATATTAAAAAGAAAAAAGGAGTTTGGAACAAGAATAGCTGTAGGAGCTACAAAGGCTCAAATAGAAAAGTTAGTTATAGGGGAGTTTATAATTTTCTTTGCATTTTCAGCGTTTATAGGATTAATAATTGCTAAATTAATATCTGGACAACAGGCAGTTTGGGATTTTTCTGTAATAGGCATAAGTATAGGAATTGTATTTTTAATTCTAGTAATATCAATGATACCAGCATATTTTAGAATGAGAAAAATGAATCCAGTGGATTTAGTACATGGGAGGTAATAAAAATGGAACAATTAGAAGTTAAGGATTTAACAAAAAGGTATGTAGCTTATGGAAATGTAACCAACGCTTTAAATAGTGTATCTTTAAATGTGAAGGAAGGGGAAATGGTAGCTATAATGGGCCCTTCAGGTTCAGGGAAGACTACCATGTTAAATATATTAGGCTGTTTGGATAACCCAACCTTAGGTGAGTATAAGTTGCAAGGAAAGTCTGTGGAAACAATGAATGCAAAGGAACTAGCTAAGATTAGGAATCAAAGTATAGGCTTTGTTTTTCAACAGTTTGCTTTGATTGCAGAGTATTCAATATATGAAAATCTAGAATTACCTTTACTATATTGGAATCTTCACAATAAAAAACATAAGTATTCAAAATCAGAAATGAGAAGTAAGATATTTAATATATTAGAGGCATTGGGGATAAAAGAGCATTATACAAAATATCCATCCCAACTTTCAGGAGGCCAGCAGCAAAGGGTGGCAATAGCAAGAGCATTGCTGGTAGAACCAGATATTATAATTGCGGACGAGCCTACAGGAGCATTGGATCAAAAGACTGGTGCTGAGGTTATGAAGTTACTTGTAGATGTAAACAAGAAAGGGAAGACAGTAATAATAGTAACTCATGATGAAAAGATAGCAGCCTACTGCAATAGGAGAATAGATATAATGGATGGTAAGATTCAAAGTGATAAGGTATTAGTAAATAGTTAATTAAGAAGGATGTTGTAATTTTGCAACATCCTTTTTATTTATCTCTCACATATTCATACCTTCAATTTTAATGAAGAACATTTTTGCAATTTTGTACAAATAACTAAAAATAATATAGAGTAGGTGCAAAATTTTAGGTTGATTATAGCAATATTATGTTTTATTATTTCAATTGTAATAGAATTTATAGGGAGATGAATTTATGATGAAAAACTTTCCGGAACTTAATAGTAAGATAAATGGATTTTTGCATGGAGGCGATTATAATCCTGACCAATGGCTAGATTATCCTGAAATATTAAAAGAGGATGTTCGCTTAATGAAACTAGCCAATTGTAATTGTTTTTCAATAAATATTTTTGGATGGAGTGCCATAGAACCTGAAGAAGGAAAGTACACTTTTGAGTGGCTTGATAAGATTATGGATGATATGGCAGCTAATAATATGCAGGTGATTTTAGCTACACCAAGTGGTGCAAGACCAGCATGGTTATCACAAAAGTATCCAGAAGTTTTAAGAGTAAATGGTGATAGAACTAAAAATCTTCATGGACAAAGACATAATCACTGTTATACCGCACCAATATATAGAGAAAAGACAGCAAAAATAAATAGAATGCTTGCAGAAAGATATAAAAATCACCCAGCATTAATTATGTGGCATATTTCAAATGAATATGGTGGAGAATGTCATTGTGAACTTTGTCAAGAAGCTTTCAGAGAGTGGCTTAAGGTTAAATATGATAACGATTTAAATAAGTTAAATCAACAATGGTGGACTGGCTTCTGGAGTCATAGATTTACTGATTGGTCACAAATAGAAAGTCCAGCTCCACAAGGAGAAATGTATGTTCATGCACACAATATTGATTGGAAAAGGTTTGTTACATACCAAACCATAGATTTCTATAAGAATGAAATCAAACCAATTAGAGAAATTACCCCTGACATACCTGTAACAACAAATTTTATGGGCATGTATGGAGGACTTGATTATTGGAAGTTTGCAAAGGAAGTAGATATAGTATCTTGGGATAACTATCCATCATGGCATAATGATTATCAAAACCTATGGGATTTAGGCGCAAATACAAGTTTTGTTCATGATGTATATAGATCATTTAAAGGTGGACAACCTTTCTTAGTAATGGAGAATACTCCAAGCCTTGTTAATTGGCAAGAAGTAAATAAACCTAAGCGACCTGGAATGCATTTATTATCTGCAATTCAAGGAGTTGCTCATGGTTCAGACTCAGTACTATATTTCCAATGGAGAAAAGGAAGAGGAGCTTCTGAAAAGCTTCATGGAGCTGTAGTGGATCATTGTGGTCATGAGAATACTAGAGTGTTTAGAGAAGTAACTGAAGTTGGAGAAGTTTTAAACAAGATACAGGAAATTAGAGGCACTTCAATTGAACCAGAGGTTGCAGTAATTTACGATTGGGAAAATAGATGGGCAATTGATGATTTACAAGGATTAAAAAGAGATAAAAAAGGATACCAGGAAGCTTGTGAACAATTTTATAAGGTATTTTGGGAGAATGGAATTTCAGTAGATAATATTAACATGGACTGTGATTTCTCAAAATACAAGTTAATAGTTGCTCCAATGCTTTATATGCTTAAGCCAACAGTAGCTGAAAGAATAACTGAGTTTGTAAAGAATGGTGGAACCTTTATTACAACTTATTGGAGTGGAATTGTAAATGAAAATGATCTATGTTTCTTAGGTGGATTCCCAGGTCCACTTAGAGAAGTTGCAGGAATTTGGTCAGAAGAAATAGATTCATTATATGATACACAGTCAAATTATATAGAATTTAATAAAGATAATAAATTATCATTAGAGGGTAAATTTGAGGTTAAAGATTACTGTGATGTGATTCATGCAGAAACAGCGGAAGTTTTAGCCACATATAAAACTGATTATTATAAAGATATGCCTGCAGTAACAGTAAATAAATTTGGAGATGGCAAAGCATATTATATAGCAGCACGAACAGGAGAAGATTTTAATAATGAATTCTTATTAAAAGTTATTAAGGAATTAGATATAAAGTCTGTTATTGAAGGAAAATTACCTTTAGGTGTAACAGCTCAAATGCGTAGAAATGATGAGCATAAATATACCTTTATTATGAATTTTACTGAAGAAGAAAAGCTTGTAACCTTAGGAAATCAAGAATACACAGATATGATATCTGGTGAGCAGGTTAAATGTGAAATTTCTTTAGGAAAATACGGGATTAAAATTTTAAAACAATAAATTATAAAAATGCTACTATTTGATAGTTTTAGCGTTAAACACAGTAGAATTGTTTCACAATACCTTGAAGGTTTTGGTAATGCAAGAGTTGGAATAAATAAAATCTGATATCTTGTACATACTATTACTGTGATTCTAGGAGTCTGAAAATAAATAACAAGCTTAAATATACTGCAGATATTTTTTCAGATACCTTATTTGTGAAAGGAGAATGGCTATGGAAAGACAACGTTATAATGTAGATGGATTAGTTAATGAGACTATCAAGACACAGATAAAAAATGCACTAGACAATATTAAAGGAGTAAATAAAGTATCCGTTGATATTGGTAGAGGAAGCATCGAAGTAATGTATAATTCCCCAGCCACTACTGAACAAATTATGGGGTGCATAGAAAGCACTGGACATCACATAGAATAATTCAATATAAAATTCTCTAAAGGGTTGTGTTAAAAAAATTATCACAACCCTTTAAATTTTTATATTTTTAAATTTAAATTTAATTTTACAAAATTTTATGAAAAATATTTTATTGCTTTATACAATTAAATTTGTTATAACATTATTATGTATATTTAGAGAAATAAAATTTAATAGGAGCTATTATGAGGGAATATGGTTAAAGGCCATAACAGCCCCCGCTACTGTAAATACGGACGATTGATAAAAATGCCACTCTTAATTGGGGAAGGCTATCATGAGGAAGAAGTATAAGTCAGGATATCTTGTAATAGTTCGTCTTGGATCTATCTTCGGAGGGAAGAAATGATTTTGAGCATTTAAAATTGAACTTATTGCTAAAATGTAGTAAGGCATCTTCAAAAAATAAATAAGACCTATGCTAGTCTATTTTCCGTCGCATAATTGGCTTTTTTATTTATTTTCAGATACCTAAGTTTAAGTTCTTATGCTTTAAATCAAAGTAGTTACCAACAGGTAGCTACTTTTTTATTGTATAGGAAACTATAAAATTTTGTACTCATACAAGGGTGATATAATCAGAGTTTCAGAGTTTCAAACTTGAAGTTTAGTATCTCGAAGGGAGCGTGCCCACAGACACTTTTGTCCTTGTTTGAGACAAATAGAATTTATGACTTATAGATAGTTCTAAATATAATCTGACAAATAAGATTTTGTGCAAAAAGTTTTTAATCAAAATAGAGGAGGAAAGTCTTTGAAAATAAATAACTTTCATATGTTAACAGTGATAATTATTAATTTAGTGTTGATGATAATTACATTTTCTACAGACAATCCATTGATAATAATCTCACTTTTAGTATGTTCAATGATAGCTTTAATTATATATAAAGATGCAAAGAGGTTAAGTCTTGGAATTAAGATATTTTTTCCTCTAGCCATAATAACTACAATTATCAATATTATATTTGTAAATGCGGGTTCAAGGGTTATAACAACTGTTTTGGGAAAACAGATTACAGTGGAGACTTTAATATATGCGGTGTTTATGAGTGTTAAGATTCTGGTCATTGTATATTTGTTTTATGTGCTTGGAAACATGCTGGATAGTGACAAAGCCTTATCCTACTTTAGCAAGAAAAGTCCAAAGGTAACCTTGATAATCTTGCTATCCTTAAAGCTTGTTCCTAACATGACAAAAAGGATAAATACCTTAAAAGAGGTTTACTTGACAAGAGGTGTAAATCTAGAAGCTACCTCAAAAAAAGATAGGATAAAGGCAAATATACCGGTATTATCTGTACTTTTAGAGGATTCCTTAGAAGGTGCCTTTGATATTGGAGAAAGTGCTTATGTAAGAGGTTTTCTTAGTGGTAAGAGAAGTGAATATGAAAAAAGTAAGCTGAAATTTAAAGATTTTTTAGTAAGTGCATATTTTTTAGTTTTATTGTTGTTGCATATATTATTTACCTTAAGCAATAAGATTGCCTTTGATGTTTACGATGGCAGTGAATTGTTAATATTTATAAATATATATTCAATACTTCAAAGTATTTTAATTATTAGTACCGTAGTATTTTTTATTCAAGATTATGTTCAAAGGAGAAGGATAGCGGAAAATGAATTATATAGAAATAAATAAACTTAGTTATAGCTATGGAAACGAAACAAAGAAGTCTCTTGAGAACATAGATTTATCAATTAATAAGGGCGAAATTTTATTAGTATTAGGGATATCAGGTTCAGGAAAGTCTACTTTGGTGAAATGTCTGTCTGGTTCTATACCTAACTTTTATGGCGGGGTAATTGAAGGAAACGTAAGCTACAATGGAAAGCCTCTAAAAAATATGGAGCATAGAGAAAGAGCAAAGGAAATATCCATGGTTTTTCAAGATCCAGAGAGACAACTTGTAATGGATGTGGTGCATAGAGAAGTGGCATTTTCTCTTGAAAACATAGGAGTAGAAGAAGGAAGTATCAAGAGAAGAGTTTTTGAAGCACTGCAGTTTCTAAATTTACTACCTTTAGCTTACAAAAAAGTACAAGAACTATCTGGTGGGGAAAAGCAAAAGGTGGCTTTGGCTTCAGCTTTGTGCATGAATACAAATACCATAATTCTTGATGAGCCAACCTCACAATTAGATCCTCAAAGTGCAGAGGAGCTTGTATATTTAGTGAAAAAGATAAATCTAGAAATGGGTAAAACCATTATAGTAGTAGAGCAGAGAGTAGACAAGTGGTTTGATATAGCAGATGAAATAGCAATTTTAGACCAAGGAAAGCTTGAGTTTAAGGGAACAAAAAGGGATTTATATAAACAAGATATTTATGAATTTTTGCCTCAGTACTTAAGAATAGCAAAAGAGCTTAAGTTATCAGATATAAATGATTTTAGACAAGCAAGAAAGGCTCTAGGGGATTACCTGCCAAAGGAATTAGAGATAAATAACAAAGCAGAAGAAAAAGAAGGTATGCTCTCAAAAATTAAATCCTTCATGGAGAGAAAAGAAAGACAAGAAAGCTATTTAGAGATAGAAAATATATCTGTAATGTACGAAAATCATGTAGCCTTAGGAAATGTAAGCTTAAGATTTGATAAAGGTAAGCTTTATACAATTCTTGGAGAGAATGGTGCAGGGAAGAGTACCTTGCTTAAAAGCATAATGAAGCTAGTAGCTTATAAGGGAAATATAAAAATATCAGGTAAAAGTACTGAAGCTTTAAATGTAAGTGAAATTGCAAAAACAGTGGGATATGTTTCTCAAAATCCTAATGATTATATTTCAAAGGATACTGTTTATGAAGAGGTGAAATTTACTCTTGATAACTTTAATATAACTGAATATAACCGAATAGATTCAGTATTAGAAAGCTTGAACCTGCTTCACTTAAAGGATAAAAACCCTAGAGATTTAAGTGGAGGAGAAAAGCAAAGACTTGCCATAGCCACAGTGCTTGTGATGCAACCAGAGATTTTACTCCTTGATGAACCTACCAGAGGTTTAGATTATCATAACAAAGAAGAGCTTGGAGAGATATTAAGAAGCTTTGTTGATTTAGGGAAGATGGTAATTATGATTACTCATGATGTGGATTTTGCCGCTGAATATAGTGATGATTTGATTTTATTATTAAATGGTGAGGTAATTCAAAAAGGGCCTAAGGCTAGTGTGCTGAAGGAAGGAATTTACTATACTTCTACAGTTCATAAGCTGGTAGATTATAAAGAAATTTATACAATTGATGAGCTGAAAGGATGGTTAAAAAGATGAAAAAGATTATAACAATTTTAACCATATTACCTCTTATGCTCCTTATAGTCTTTTCAAAAAGCTTAAATACAAAGCCATACTATGGAGCACTTCTTACAGTGTCTGTTTTATATATAATTTTTATGAGTTATTTTTACTTTGAGAAGAGCAGCAAAGGGGTAAAGGATATAGCAATTATTGCTACCTTAAGTTCTTTTGCAGCTATAAGCAGAGTGCCCTTTGTTGTGATACCAAATGTTCAGCCAGTAACCTTTATTGTAGCTTTATCAGGTTTGGTATTTGGAAGTTACAATGGTTTTATAATAGGGGCTACGGCTGCCTTTGTATCTAATATATTTTTAGGGCAGGGGCCTTGGACTCCTTGGCAGATGTTAGCTTGGGGAGTGGTTGGAGCTTTAAGTGGAATTCTAGGTTATAAGGGCAGAAAGCCATCTATTCAGGTGTTTGCAATTATTTGCTTTGCCTATGGCTTTGTTTTTGGATTCATCATGAATTTATGGTGTGTTCTTGGCTTTGTTAAGGTTATAAACATTAAGTCTGTCTTATTAACCTACATTAATGCGGTGCCTTTTGACTTGGCACATGCCATAGGAAACTTTTTATTTGTATTATTCTTCTATGAAGGATTCTACAAGATTTTGCTAAGGTTTTACCATAGAGTAAATTATATAGAAAAATAATATCAGGAGGAAGATGAATGAAAAAGAAAAGAAGTTTAAGTATTATAATGTCTTTAGTTATGCTTTTCACTTTGATTATAGCACCAGTTAGTGCTAAGGCAGAGACGGCAAAAGTATATGTTAGGGTGGAAGGATTAACACAGACTATAGCTGAAGGTTATGAGGATTCAACAAATGCCTTAGATGCCTTTGAAAAGTTATTAAAAGAAAAGAATATTCCTTATGTTGTTCAAGATGGACAATATGGAAAGTACTTAAGTGAAGTAAATGGAATTAAAGCAGGTGCAATGGGAGGCTATGATGGATGGCTTTATGCTGTTAAGGATAGTAAGTCTATTGCTTCTGGTGATGTAGGCATAGGTTCAAAAACTCTTAAGAGTGGAGAAGGACTTGTAGTTTATTATGGAGATTTTGATAAAACAGCCATAGTAAACAATGTTACTTTTTCACCTGCAGTTCCAAAGGCTGGAGAGGAAACTACTATAACTCTACAAAACAAATCCTTAGATTGGAACACAAACAAAGAAGTAGTAAAGGCGATAAAGGCAGCTACTGTAGAAATAGATGGCAAAACATATAAAACAGATGATAATGGTTCTATAAAATTAACCTTAGATAAAGGAACTCATGACTATAAATTCAGTGGTTATGTAGATTCTAAACATGTACCAACAGTATTAATGGACAAGGGAACCTTTGTTTTAGATGGAGTAAATGCTCCAAGCATAATGTACAGTGATGTAAATTACAATAAAGTAATAGACAATACAAAGGTACAAAAAAATATAAAAGAAACACTAGCACAAACTTTAACTTATGTAAGCAAAGGAAAAGCTTCTAATTGGGCAGCCTTTTCATTATATAAGAGCAATGCAAAGATTAATGAAGGTTTTATAGATAAGCTTAATGAAAGCTTAAAAGCTGGCATGGATGATATGACTCCAACTGAACTTGAAAGTGCTATAGTAGGAGTTTCAGCCTTAGGTTATTCTCCATATGATTTTAATGGACAGAATCTTGTAAAAGCTTTATTTAACAAGGACATAAATGAATACTTAAATAATGATGTTATCTTTGGATTATTAACTTATTCTTCAGTTAATTTACCAGAAGAATACAAGGTAAAGAAATCAGATTTAGTAAATAAGCTATTAGCAGCTTATAAGAAAGGTTGGTCTTGGAGTGGTACAGGTGTTGACCCTGATATAACTGCAGCAGCAATCAATGCTTTAGCACCATATTACAATGGAGAAAAGCTTCAAGGTGTAGATAATGTAAAGGTTAAATCAATAGTAAATGAAGCTGTAAGCATTTTATCAAAAGCTCAATTAGAAGATGGAAACATAAGTGGAACCTATGGAGCTTCAAGTGAAACTAATGCTTTTGTAATAATGGCATTGACTTCTATTGGAGTTGACCCATCAGAAGGTGCTTTTGCAAAAAGCAAGGGCGATTTAGTTTCAGCTTTCTTATCATATAAGGGAGATAACGGAGCCTTCAATCATGATGCTTCGCTAAAGAATAATGCTTATGCCACAGAACAAGCTTTAAGAGCATTAATAGTTTTAGATAACTTTAAGTCAGGTGCTACTTACAACTACTATACTTCAGATATAAATGCTAAAGAGTTAAAAGCTTATGTTGTGAAAAACACTGATAGTAAAGGAACAGCAACTACAAATACAACAGTTACAAACAAAAATACTACAAGTAAAATAGCAGAGTTACCTGAGACTGGATCTCCAGTTGATACTACATTACTTCTAGTATTAGCAATTGGTTCAATTGTAGCAGGTGTAAAAATAAAAAGAGGAGCGTAGGGAATGAAGAAAAAGAAGAGCATAGTACTACTTCTAATAGGTATAATTTCACTAAGCTTAGTAATATACTTTGGTTCAAACGCAATTAAGAATAGTTTAAATGAGCCAACTACTTCTACAACTGCTGCGGATAATAAATCTAAGCAGGAAGTAACAGCTCAAGGAAAGCAAGACGATTCAAAGGGTAAGCCAGAAGCTACTGATTCAAAGAATAGTGACAGCAGCAAACAAGAAGCTTCTAAGGAAAATCAGGATAAAAAAGAGGATAAACAAACTACTACAGATACTTCTAAAAAAGCAACAAATAACAATAATGTTGCTAAAAGCTCAGGGGTGAAAACAGAAGACAAGACTCAAACCAACACTGCTTCAAAATCTTCTGATACAGCCGCTAAGAAGCCTGCTGAAGTTGTGTATTTTACCATAATAGATGATGTGCATGATGGGAAGATACTTTTAAATACTTCAGTAAATTTTGATGGTTCTTTAACTTTAGAGGATTATATGAATAAACTAATTGGAGATCAGAAACATAGAATAGTTAATGGATATGTATCAAGTATGTTTGATTTAAAGGAAAGGGGTGACGGACCTTTAAGTGGATGGGTATACTACTTAAATGGGGTGAAACCTGGATATGGTATTAGCGATTGCACTCCAAAGGCTGGAGATAAGATTGTATGGAAGTATGTTAAAGATGGTGTAAATAATTAATGCAAAACTCACTTTAGAAAGAAATTTCTAAGGTGAGTTTTTTATTTTTAGAATTAGGAAATCTATTAGGCCAATATATGAAGCAAGATAAACATACATTCAATCTTTTTTATATCAAAAATTTAATCCAAGAGGACTTTTGAACTTGTATACTAATTCATAAATACTATAAACATAAAAAATAAATGTTTATTTATTTATAGACAAATTTAAAATATAGTTATATAATTGTGACAAAGAAATAAATGAATATAGGAGTGGATTTAAATGCAAGACATAAATAGATTTCTTGATGAAGAAGGAAAAATAAAAATATGGCCAATGAAAAAGGATATGAAGCTTGAAATACTAAAGTATTTAGCAACAAAATTTGAAACCAATCATTACTACAAAGAAAAGGAAATCAATGCTATAATTGAACAGTGGCACAGTTTCGGAGATTATTTTTTATTAAGAAGAGGATTAGTAGACTATAAATTATTATGTAGAACAAGAGATGGTTCGAAGTATTGGAAGGAAGAAGAAAAGCAAAATGGATAAGAATATAGATGAAGCGAAAAACAATGAAGAATTTTGGAATGCATCTGTAGATGAGATAAAAAAAGGTTATATTGAAAATGAAGATAAAATTAAATGCTTAATATGTGGAGAAACCTTTACTGTAGGAAGGATTTATAATATAAATTCAGAATTATATGATGCAAAGAAAGCAGCGGAACTTCATATTGAAGATAAACATGTCTCTATGCTAGATTATATTTTAAATATGAATTCAAGTTTTTCAGGTATATCAGATGTGCAAAGACAACTAATTTCTTTATTTGCAGAGGGAATATCAGATAAAGACATTGCTAGTAAGTTAGGTGTGGCGCAATCTACAGTAAGAAATCACCGATATAAGTTAAGGGAAAAGGAAAAGCAGGCAAAGTTATTTTTAGCCATGATGGACTTATTATCTAAAAGCACAAACAAAAAGATAAGCAATCTAGACAAGGGAACTTTGTGTGATGCTCATAAAACGGCTACCACCATAGATGATAGATTTAACATTACAGATGAGGAAAGAATACAAGTAATTAAGAATTATATGAAGGAAGATGGCTCTCTAAAAAGTTATCCTTCAAAGGAAAAGAAGAAGATAATAGTTTTAACTGAAATAATGAAGAATTTCAATAAGAGCACAACTTATTCAGAGAAAGAGATAAACAGGATATTAAATAGAATTTATGAGGATCATGCAACTCTTAGAAGAGCATTAATTGAATACGGATTTTTTGAAAGAGCAAATGATTGCACAAGCTATTGGGTAAAACAATAAAACTATATAAAGGATTAAGGAACTCTTATCATGCCAAATGTGGATTCAATAAAAAGAGATATTCAAAATGGACAATTGTAAATTAGTGTGAAATGAAATTATTGATATGGAGTGGGAAAGTAATGAAAAACAGAAATGCATTTATGATAAGTTTAATTATAATGATAATTACAATAATATGTATGGTGATTAATAGGTTTATATCACCATTGCCTGATGTTGTAATAAGAGTTGTAGGTGTAATAATGCTTATTAATTTAGTTGTTTTAAGTTATAGTACAGTAAAATTAAAAAGTAACAATAAGTAATGTAGAGTTGCGATTAGGTTAATTTGCAATATTCGGAGATTGTGAAATAATGGAGCTCTTTTTCAGGAGTTCCATTATTATATACCATATTATCAATACTATTCATTAACATAGACAAACTTAAAAATAGGCAACTTTTTTTATATAAAAATATTTAAATATATAAATATTTATAGTAAACATGCGGTTTTAGGCACCTAGAAATAAAAAATAAGTCCAAATATCAGTAACATAAAAACTATTTGCTTTTATGTGCCTTATCTAGAGGAATGTGTGTATTAAATATAAAAAGTTTTGTAATAAAAACGGGAATTAAACACAACCTACTAAGTGAGAGAATAATTTCTTAGGAGGTTCCGATGAATATTAGATTAGCTGAAGATCATAAGATAGATACAATTATGGAATTATATAAAGCTGTAGTTAAAGAAATGAATGCAAATGGGTTATTTAATTGGGATGAAAAATATCCAAGTAGAGAAATTGTAGAGAAGGATATTAAAAATAAATGCTTATATGTATTTGAAGAAGAAGGTACAATTGTAGGCTTGTCTGCAATTGATGAAAAAGCAGATGAAGTTTACAAGTGTGTTCATTGGCATGAGAAAACCTCATTCTTTTCATTTCATAGAATTGCTGTTCATCCCAATTTTCATGGAAGAGGCTATGCGAAAAAGATTATTGCCTTTGCAGAGGAGCTAGGAAAAAAGAGGGGATATAAATCTATGAGAATAGATGCATATTGCAAAAATGAAAAAGCCATTGGCTTATATGAGAAGTTGGGATATGAAAGGGTAGGAGAAGTATTCTTAAGGGATTTGCAAGAACCTTGCTATTGCTACGAAAAAGAATTATAGTATTAGTATACATTAGATAAGGCATCTTCAAAAATAAGTAAGATTATATGCTATTACATTTATATTTATTGTTTATTTTAGGATGCTTGAATTAAGGAGAGAATATTTTAGAATGGGTGCAAAGGTTAAAACAAATGCTATAAGATTATTAGATACTCATAAACTGCAATATGAGATTTTTACATATGAGAATAAGGATGGACAGATAGATGGTGTGGCTGTAGCAGCAAAACTTAATCAAAATCCTAAACAGGTGTTTAAAACTTTGGTTACAGAAGGAAAGAGCAAGGAGCATTATGTATTTGTAATTCCTGTGGCTGAAGAGTTAGATTTAAAAAAAGCTGAAAAAATCACTGGTGAAAAAAAGATAGAGCTAATTCCTACAAAGGACTTGCTTAAGACTACTGGATATATCAGAGGTGGATGTTCTCCTTTAGGGATGAAGAAGCAATTTAAGACATTTATCCATGAAAGTGCTTTAGAATTCGAACAATTTATTTTCAGTGGTGGTAAAATAGGTGTTCAAATAATGATGAATCCAAAGGATTTAGAAGCTATGATTCCAGTTGGGTTTGAAGATTTAATCAGAGATTAACAGATACGTATAGATTTATAGATATTAATGGAATTTTATCAAGTTTTACACATAAATCTTGATAAACTTATTTTTTGTGGTATAATAGATTTATAATTAAATAGTAATTAAGATTCGGTTGGACAAATTTATAATTTGTTTTCAAGCAATTAGTTTCTGGGGTGGGAAGCTCATTTTTGAGCGTTCCCACTTCTTTTTTTATATTTAGGAATTTTGGAAAAAAGTAGGGGGGAGTATGCTAGTTTAGTTGTACTTATTATTTATTTTCAAATACCTAAAATTTGTGAAATGGAAGTCAAAAAGTTTGTTGGGTGTTTTTATAGAAAGCATAATTGAAGGGAGATAGGACTATGAAAAACAAAAATAGTATTAAAAACAGAATCAAAAAGCCATTTAGACGATTTTTTAAGAGTGAATCATCCAGTGGAATACTACTGGTGCTTTGTGCAATATTAGCTATAGTAATTGCAAACTCTGGAATTGCTGAAAGCTATAATCACCTGCTTAATAGTGAAGTAACTATAGGATATAAGGACTTTTCCATATCAATGTCAGTACTTCATTGGATCAATGATGGATTGATGGCAATATTTTTCTTTGTAGTAGGTATGGAAATCAAGAGAGAGGTTGCTATAGGCGAATTGAAATCCTTCAAAAAGACTATTCTGCCAATTTCAGCAGCTATAGGAGGAATGATTGCACCAGCAATAATCTATTCACTATTTAATTATAATCATTCAACTATTACAGGATGGGGAATACCAATGGCCACAGATATAGCTTTTGCCTTGGGGGTGCTTACCTTAGTAGGGAAGAAAGCACCTAAGGGAATTGTAGTATTTCTTACAGCCTTAGCTATAGTTGACGATCTTGGTGCCATTATTGTAGTTGCAGTATTTTATAACAGCAATATTTCATGGATTGCTTTGCTTTTAGGGGGAATAATTTTTGGTTTACTTATTTTAGCCAATAGACTAAAGGTTAAAAGTACGGCAGTATATATATCATTGGGAGTTATATTATGGTTTTGTCTTTTAAAGTCAGGAGTACATGCAACCATAGCAGGAGTACTTTTAGGAATGGCTTTACCTGTAGGCAAGAATATTGAAGAATATGAAACTACTATTGCTTATAATCTTGAAAATAAGCTCACACCAATATCTTCATATTTTATTATGCCTATATTTGCTCTTGCAAATTCAGCTATAACCATTGAACTTCATGGTTTTTCAAGTAGATTATTCTCACCTGTAAGTTTAGGAATTATATGTGGACTTTTCCTAGGGAAACAAATAGGAATATTTTTAACTTCCTATATAATGGTGAAACTTAAAATTGCAAGACTGCCAGCAAAGGTAACAAAAAGGCATTTGTATGGTGCCAGTGTTCTTGGAGGTATAGGTTTCACAATGTCAATATTTGTGACATCTCTATCCTTTACAGACAATATGACTTTATCTACAGCTAAAATAAGCATTATAACAGCTTCAATTTTATCAGCAATTTTTGGTGCAATAGTGTTTAAGATAATTGATATAAAAAGTAAGAAGCCAGTAATAACAAAGAAACAATTACAAAGAGTAGAATAAAATAAATAAAGAATAGCTGTTAATCAATTGAGATTAGCAGTTATTTTTTTTATATCATTATTTAAACTTAAAGTAATAAAGCAAGCAATATTTTTTAGGATAATAAAAATAAAATTATTGCAAGTTTCGAGCAAATTCTAATTTAATAAAAGGTCGTTTATTTGTTACAGTAATTTACAATATAATGAGAATAAAAAAATATTTGTAAATGTTTAAATGACTATAAAATATTAGTCTAAAATGAAAAAAATATATATAAATACATAAATTGACACAAGCAAGTGGAAGGTATAGCATAAACATATAGCTGCAATAAAAAAATTTAATCGATTAAATAATTTATATATAAAGGTATTTTTATTATGAAAAAATCAAAAAAAGTATTTACAACATTAAGCATTGTTACAACACTTTTAGTTGCAGGATCAATTAGTGCATTTGCAATGGAATCAGGAATTGGAGGTCATGGGGCAAAATTTGGTGGAGCTGCAGATGGTTATTATCTAGTAGGATCATGTACTGTACCGCTTCAATTCGGACCTAGTACGTATTTTGAAAACACAGATAACGGGGTATCAACTACTTCATTTACTAAATCAGATGGAACATTAATTTGGGGATATGTTTCAAGTCATGTTAGAGGAACCACTTACGGCACCAATCACTATCATGGACAAGCTCTTAATCAACATTATGAATATACATCTGCAGATGCTACTTTTTAGTTAATGACAATATACTGAAGCATAATAAATAATATAATACTCTTACTGGTTGTTCTAAAATAACCAGTAAGAGTATTAATTCAAGGAGACAAATAGATGTTAAAGAGTTGGAAGAAAAGACCTATGTCTTTAATAGTTATAGTTATAGGATACGTAATATCAATATTGGTGGTTTCTATGTTAATAAGTAGCATTGAAACTCAAGCTTTTCAATATAGTCAATCTAAATTTGGAAAGGAAAAAAATAGAACAGCTATATTATTGTATAGTAAGGCAAGTCTCAATTATAAAAGCAATACTATAGATTTATTAAAGTTTTTAGGAAAAACAGCAGAGGTAGATGTATTTAACCTAAGCAGTGAAAGTATAAAAAGTGGAAGTAATACATTTGATGGTGATATTTTACCATTTTATTATGAGAATAAACCGGATTGGAGACCTAAATTATATGAAGGAAGATACATAACTACTGAGGAATGTATTAAGGATACAAGGCAAGTAGTTATTGGAGTGAATTTAGCAGAAAAGCTAAATGCTAAAGTTGGAAATAAGATTAGTTTTTATGGAGAGGAATATAGTATTTGTGGAATAGTAGGAGCCAAGAATATTGAAACCAATTTTGATAACGTTGTATACGTTCCAGTGGGAGCATTACCAAAAGAATATTTACAAATGTTAGATAGTAAGATTGTAAATAGAAGTGGTGATTCAAGCCAATTAAATATTAATATTCTTTATAGATTAAGCGAAGAAAAGATTAACAAAAAGTTTCAGGAATTAAATCAGCAGTTTAAATGTGAATTTCTTTATGATAAAAGAAGTAATATACAGAACTCAATCACCATAAAAGATATTTTTACAGAAGTTATTTGGGTTAGTTTGCCATTGCTTATAGTAGCTTTAATAAATATTATTAGCATATCAACTTTTTGGATTTTAGATAGAAAAAAGGAACTTTCTATAAAGAAGGTTTTAGGAGCTAATGATAAGTATATAAAGAACAGTATAGAAAAGGATATGTTGTTTGTAGCTGTGACTTCATCAATAATAGCTATGATACTTCAAGTAGTCTTATCTTATTATGTAGAACCAATAATTAAGAATTATGGGGTTAGCTTCAATTTTACTTTTACTAATTTTATTATATCTATGGCTTTAGCATTGACCTTAGGATATTTAGCTTCAATGATACCGGTGGAAAAGACCTTGGAGATGAATCCAGCAGATGCATTAAAGGCTAGGTGAGGAGAAAGTATGAGAAATTTAGGTATAATATTTAACTCTTTTAAAAAGCAAGGCATTAGAAATTTTTTACTAATAGTAGAGTTAACTCTAGGTATGTTTTTGATGTTTATGGTACTTGGAAGAATTGAATATAATATGAAGGTTATTGAAAAATCACTAGGAGTTCTAGATGGTAATATATATTATGTATCTGCAGAGTACAAATATAAAGAGCAACAAGGTGGAAAGATATCAGAAGGAGGATTTGCTCCAAAGTATGAAAATGAGCCAACATCAACGGTATATACTTTAATGAAGTTTTATGAAATAATGCAACAAGACCCTAAAATAAGAGATAAAATAGAAGAAATAGGTAGAACCTGTGAAGCTACAATTTTTGATACTAAACAAGAGATAGATGGACAGATAAAATGTAATTCTCAGCAAATGTACTATAAAGCTCATGATAAGGGGGGGATGAATTTTTATCATTATAAAGTTATAAAGGGAGATGATTTTAATACTTATTATAGTAAAAATCCTAAGGAATCAAATATAAATCATGTTTTAATAGGACCACCTTTTGAAAAAGCTAATCCTATAGGTTCAATTGTAACAATTCCTTCTTTTTTGGATACAAAAACAAAAGAACCAATAAAGTTTAAGGTTATAGGTGTATTAGATCCGAATTCTCCTATTGTAGATGGTGTTGGAAGTAGGGAACTTGGATTAGCTATGAATGGATATTCTGTCATAACAGATAGATTTCCTTTTGACGGTATGACACAAAAAGAAGTTTTTAATGGAGTGTTTGTGAAGTTAAAAAATAAGAATGATGTAAAAGTGATTGAAGAAGAGTTAAAGGGGAAAATTGAAGGATATAGTGTTAGATTAATTAACATGGGAAAAATGTATACAGATATTAAAGAAGATACAAAATTTCAAATTAAAAATATTATTTTAGCAGTGGTAATGCTATTGATATCATCCTTTGGGATTATAAGTATTTCATGTTCAACCTTGATAAAGCGAGAAAAGGAAATTGGGATAAGAGTTGCAATAGGGGCCAAGAAAAGGAGTATAATGCTTCTTTTAGTAGGTGAAATTATTGTGGTATATATTATTTCATTTTGTATTTCTATTGCTTTTGTACTACTTAAATCTAAGCTTATTAGTGAACGATTGCAAGAAGGGATAGTAGTTGATTCAAAAGTTATAATAGGAAGTTTAGTAATAACTTTGATATATATGATCATATCACTTGTACCATTGATTATAAGGATCTTAAAGTTGAATCCTGTAGACTTGCTAAGAAAATCTTAAAATAAGAGGTGAAGTTTATGAGTCAAATAACAATAAAAGACATGGTGAAAAGATATGTTACCTGTGGCACTGTCACTATGGCGTTGGATGGGGTATCTGTAGATATTAATGAAGGAGAAATGGTTGCTATCATGGGACCCTCAGGTTCAGGGAAGACAACAATGTTAAATATGTTAGGTGTATTAGATACTCCTACAAATGGTGAATATTTTCTAAATCAAACACCAGTTGAGAAGTTAAGTTCATCAAATTTGGCTGAAATAAGAAACAAGACCATAGGATTTATTTTTCAGCAGTTTGCACTTATTGATGAATATACCATTCAAGAGAATGTAGAATTACCACTAGTATACAGAAATTTGTATTGCTCAAGAAAGGACAGGCTTTCAAGAGGTGAGATAAAAAAAAGAGTTTACAATATTATAAATGATGTAGGTTTAAAGGAACATATAAATAAGTATCCAGCTCAATTATCAGGAGGGCAGCAGCAGAGAGTAGCCATAGCCAGAGCTTTAGTTGGAGAACCAGATATAGTAATAGCAGATGAGCCCACAGGAGCTTTGGATCAAAAAACAGGCAAAGAAGTTATGGAGCTACTTATGGATATAAATAAAAAGGGAAAAACCATAATAATTGTAACCCATGATGAAAAGATAGCAGCGTATTGCAAGAGAAGAATAGACATACTGGATGGAAAAATAATAAGCGATAAGGCTAGCGCTTAATGATATAAATAGGATTGGCAGAGTATATTTTTATGAATATACTCTTGTTTTTAATAGAGGAGGCGTAATATGCTGAGAAAAGTTTTAGCTCATTGGTTGAAAAGACCGTGGACTTTTATGTTTATGGTTAGTGGGTATGTTATTTCAATTTTGATTATATCTATGAGTATTGGAAAAATAGATAGTATTATAATAAATATGGAATGTAACCAATTTGGAAGGATAGGAGAGAGGTCAGCTGTAGAAATATATTCGCAGAGTAATAACGCTTTCAAGTATAACCCTAAGGAGATAATACAGTATTTAGGAACATCTGGAGAGATAGATTTATTAAATACGGGAAAAGTAGATGTAAGTAAGGGAAGTTCTACAAAAAGAGTAGAAATAATACCAGCTTATTTTGATAAAAAAGCCAATTGGCAACCACCTCTATATAAAGGGGAATATATTACACCAGAGGAGTGTAAAAATGGAGAAAAAAAAGTGCTAATAGGAACTGAGGTAGCGGAAGGGGTAGGGATAAATGTAAATGATGTTGTATCTATAATGAATGAGAAATATAAAGTGAAAGGCATAATAGGTCAAGAATATGATTGGAATAATTATAATGAAATAGTATATGTGCCTATAAAAGCTTTATCTGATGAATATATAGATAGTAAAATAATTAGCAAGAAAGATAACATTATGGATGCCACTTTATTATATAGAGTAAATGATGAAAAGATAACAGAAATAAGCAAGAGTTTAGAGAGTAAATTTGATAAAAATAAGTTTAACATAGATAGAAAGAAAATATATGATACATCAATTGAATATTCACACTATTTGAATGAAACATTAAAATCAAAAATTCCTTTAATTTTAGTGTCTTTGATTAACATTTCTACAATGTCTGTATTTTGGGTCATGAGTAGAAGAAAAGAACTTACGGTTAAGAAAGTAATGGGGGCTCATGATAAATATATAAAAAATAGTATAAGAAAAGATATGCTTATATTGGCCTTATTTTCTGTATTAATATCTATAGTTTTACAAGAGATATTGTTTATTCTTGTAGAATCAAAGATAAATAAATTTGATTGTACCTTTAAATTGAATTGGGTAAATGCATCAGTATCAATTATTATTGCAATAATAGTGGGCTATATATCTTCTATATTCCCTATGAATAAGACAATGGAAATCATACCCGCAGATGGAATCAAGGTAGAATAGGGGGAGAGGGATGGAAAGTTTAAAGATAATATTAGTTTCATTAAAAAGAAATAAAGGAAAAAGTGCTTTTATTGTGTTTCAATTAGCACTATGTTCTCTTTTAATGTTATTTTTTTTAGGGCAAACAGAGAAAAGCTTTGTAATATATAACAAAACTTCAACTGCTATTGTAGATAATTTATTTCAAGGTCTGTGTGATAATTTGTTCGATAATTCAAAATATAGTGAATTTGCAGGGAATATAGAAGGAAAGCAAAGTTCAAGTGGAGGTTTTAACAATAGAAATTTGAAGGATGTTTATAATATTTTGAGTAAGGACAATAGGGTAAAATCTATAGGTAGAACCTCTGTTGGAATGCCATCAACGAAAGATACAGATACAAATACAATCAAGATAAAAGGAAGAAATCTAGAATTAGTATGTTTAGATGAAGGAGCTATAAACTTATTCAATTATAAGGTAGTAAAAGGGCAGAATTTTAGGGAATACTTTAAAAATAATAAGGAAGATGGAACTATACCTATATTGGTAGGTTCACAAATTGAAGAAAAAAATTCATTGGGATCTATTGTAGAGATACCAGAGTGTGTTGACAAAAATAATAATCCATATAAATGTAAGATTATTGGAGTTTTGGATCCAAAGCAACCATTAAAAGAAGATGATGCTCAAGAAAATGGTTTAAATTTCAAGGGTTCAGTAGTAGTATCTTCAAAGTTAATACATGATTTTTTGGTGGATAGTAGTGGAAGTAGGAGTGATTTTCAAAATATATATTTTACTCTTAAAAATGATAAAGATATAGAGGATATTAAAGAAGAATTAAATTTAAAGATTCCTGATTCTTTTGTATATATAAAGAATTTAGGTGAAGAGATTAAATATTATACTGAAATGGAGAAAAAACATTTGTCAAGTATAAGTGATATTGTTGCGATGGTTATTCTTGCAACTTTTGGAATTATGGGGATTTCGTTATCAACACTACGTAAGAGGAAAAAAGAAATAGGCATTAGATATTCCTTAGGATGCTCAAAAAAGAATATAGTATTAATGTTGTTAGGGGAAAATTTAATTTTGTATATACTATCTATAGGAGTAGTATCTATAGCAATGTACTTAATATCTAAAGTTTTCTCTGGAATAATAATTGATGGATGGGTAATAGGAATTACCTTAGGGATAATGGCTGCATTTATGATTATATCTATTTTACCTTTAGTGGTTAAGCTTATGAAGTTAAAACCTATTGAGCTATTAAGACCTAAAGAGTAAAAATAATATTTTATAAGACTTTAAACTTTTATTAATAATTTATAAGAAGGAGTTTTTAACAATGAAGTTGAAAAAAATACTTATTTTCTTAACTTTATGTATGACAATTGTGTTATGTTCATGTAACTCTAACAAACCAGCTACCATCTTCAAAGCTCCAGATAAAATAATAGTTTACAAGGACGGCAAAGACTATACTATAGATAAAAATGATAAAGATTTTAATAAGATTGTAGAGCTTACCAACAAAAGAATAGATACAAAGAAGTTCTCTCCAGTTAAAGATATCATATCTGATCAAACTATTAACTATCTAAAAAAAGATTCATTATCTTTAGAATTTATATATAATGAAGAACATGTTTATTATAATAAATTATTTTTTCTTATAAAAAGTAAAGATTCAGGTGATGATGATACTTCTGCAACACACTTTTATCAATATGGAAATTCAAAAGATTCTTATGATATTAAAAATAACTCATCAGTAGGCCCTATAGGTTCTCCTGAAGAGATAGTAAAATTAATTGATAGCAAGAATTTAAAATAATAGCATACGCTATTGAGTTGTTTAGGAATTGGAAAATTAAGATATAGAAAGAGTCACTTATTTGCATGAGTTGCAAATAAGTAACTTTATTGTTTTATTCGTCTTTATAATATTCTACATCAGTACCTTCTTTATAAAACTTATTTGGAATACCATTAGCAAATATGCCAATTTTATTAGAGTGAGGATAATATGAAATATCAGGATAGTTATCTGTATCGCAATCTAAGTAAACAAGAGGCTAGGTTTCGGAAGAATAAATAATTCTATTAATAATCCTTCCGATTAAGGAAAGGCAACTATACTAAGCAGGCTATATGGGTAAAACAAAAAAGCATCTCTCTGATTAGAAAGATGCTTTTTTAATAGGGTATAGATTAATTATTATATAATCTATAATTTAAACCATTATTATTATCCCAAGCATTAGCTTCTTTATAGTTTACAGCAAATATAGCATTTCCGCCAACAAAACCGTGAAGAACCCAAAGTTCTTTTCCATCACTTCTGGTTTCAACATAGGTAGCTTTTTCAGAATCTTTCCAAACCCCGTCAGCATCAATGTAGTGTAAAACTATAGTTTTATCATAGCTTTTATTCTCTACTAATACATAGGCAGTATATTCTTCTACGGCGTATGGTGCATGCCAATAATTATTATCATCATGAATATTAGCGATAGAACGAGAAGTAATTGAATCTAATTTTACTACTTGATCTGTAACTGTAGCAGCGGCTACAGTAGGCTGAGCTTTAGCAGTAGCAACTGTTGAAGCGCTTGCTTGAATTGGAGCTAAAAGACAAGTAGTAGCTACTAGCCCAGACATTAACTTAATTAAACATTTAGATTTCATTTTTAAAACCACCATCCCATAAATTTTTTTTGAAATATATTTCAATATTATGATAACATTTCCTATGGTTGTATACAAATGTTAAAAACAACAGTAATTTACTTAATTTTGAAATGATATTTCTTTAAATTAGAATAAATTACAAAAAGCTACATAATGATTAAAAATGCTTGTGATTAATCGTTTATATATAATTTGACTATTGTGATATGGAGGGAAAAATGCAGTTAATTATGAATGAGAGGATATTGTGTAGATAAATAGAAGCACAACCTAAAAATTTGACTAAAAGTATAGAGTTTATTGCTGATGAGCTATTTAGAGAGTGAAAAATTAAGATATAGAAAGAGCCACTTATTTGCATGAGTTGCAAATAAGTGGCTTTATTTTATTCGCCTTCATAATATTCTATATTGGTACCTTCTCTATAGAACTTGTTTGGTATACCATTAGCAAGTATGCCAACCTTATTAGAGTGAGGATAATATGCTATATCAGGATAGTTAGCTGTGTCATAGTCTAAATAAACAAGTAGCTCAGTTTCAGAAGAATTGATAATCCTATGTGCTGCTTTTTCAGATGGCGGACAGACTACGACATCTCCAGCAGAAATAGGTTTATTTCCATCAGGTGTTTCTAAAATTCCATTGCCACTAATTATATAAAACACTTCTTCATTATTTAGATGATAGTGATAAGGATAGTTTGCTTTTAAAGGTGGAATTTCGTAAAAGCATATATGACAGTGCTTATCTTCTCCGTCCTTAGTTACCTCGTATTTTGTATATTCATAAGATTCATGCTCTGCTTTATGTTGTGGATTTATTGAATTTTTATTGAGTATTTTGATTTCGGAATTGCTCATATAAGATAGCTCCTTTTTGTTATTAATACTAATTAAACTTGTAAACATATAGAGTAGGTTAATTAGATATTTCTAAGCTTGAATGTAAGTTTTGAGGGTTTATACTAAAATTATACAATACAAGTCAAGTGTGGTAAAATAAAGTAGAAAATGGGGAATGCTAAGTTGGGGGTAATGATGAAATTCAAACATAAAAAATACAAAGTAATTGACTATATAATCATATCGGTCAGGGTGGTTCCAGTCACTACAATAATTATGATTTTGCTTAAGGTACTTGTGGCTACAGTTCCAAGCTTTTTGGTGTTAGGAAGTTCAAAGTTTGTAGATACAGCAATAGATATTTTTAAAAATGGACAAGTATCTCGAATATATGAACCATTATTTATGCTTATGCTATTAGTAGGCTTTTCATGGATTTCTGCTATATTATATTCGTTGGTAAAGATAAGATTTAATTTAAAAATGAATGAAGCTATAAATACAGCAGTAGTGAAAAAACGTAGTATTATAGCCTATGAACATATTGAGAATAACGATACCTGGGATCTTATAGCTAGGGTAGGGGAAGAACCTTCTGAGCAGATGATAAAAGGTTTTGATAATTTAATAAGTATTTTTGAGTACATAGTTAAGATAGCTTCGCTGATGCTTATAATTGTTTCGCAAGTATGGTGGGTAGGAATTGCAATTTTGATTATAGCAATACCATTATTTATGGTATCTTTTAAAAGTGGAAAGTTGGATTATGATGCTTTTTCAGAGTCTGAAAAATATTTAAGAAGAGCAGATTACTTAAGAGATGTTATTTCCTCAAGAGAAGGTGTAGAAGAGAGAGCTCTATTTGGATATGCTGATGCTATTGATAGACGCTGGTTTGAGCAGTTTGAAATAGCTCGTAAAATTGAATATAAGGCAGAAAAACAAAATTTTATAAAGATGAAAATAGCAAGCAGTATAACAGCTTTGCTATCAATGATTATTGCACTTTCTCTTTTAGCGCCTGTAAGTAAGGGACAGATTACAGTAGGTATGTATATGAGTTTGGTTACTGCAGGTTTTAACTTGGTTCAACAAATGTCTTGGGATTTATCTTATGTAATGCAGCAGTATTCAAAGAATCGAGAATTCCTAAAAGATTTAACTGAGTTTTCAGCACTTAAGGAAGTTAATGGAGTAGATTTACTTCCTGATATATCTGTACTTGAAGTTCCTTTTGAAACTTTAGAGTTTAGGAATGTGCACTTTTGCTATCCTGGAACTGATAAGAAGATATTAAATGGACTGTCTATGAAACTAGAAAAAGATAAGCAATATGCATTTGTAGGAGAGAATGGAGCAGGTAAAACCACAATTACAAAGTTGCTAACAGGGTTATATGATAATTATGAAGGTGAAATACTTATAAATGGTGTAGATATAAAAACTATTCCACAGGAAAAACTTAAAGCTTATTTTTCTGTAGTGTATCAAGATTTTGCAAAGTATTATATTTCTCTAAAAGATAATGTGCTTTTAGGTGGTTGTGGACAAACTTCTGATAAGCTTTTGGGAGACGAAACAGTAAAAAAAGTATTGGGTAGTATGGAAATGAGTGAAGATATTGAAATATTGCCTAAGGGAATAGATACACCTTTAGGTAAAATATTAGAAGATGGCGTAGATTTATCTGGTGGACAATGGCAAAGGGTTGCTATTGCAAGAACTTTAGTAAGCAAATCTCCTATAAACATTCTTGATGAGCCAACAGCAGCCTTAGACCCAATCAGTGAAAGTAAGGTATATTCATTGTTTAAAAAGGTTATTCAAAAGAAGACTACTATTCTTATTACTCATAGGTTAGGAGCAGCAAGGATTGCAGATGAAATACTTCTAGTACATGATGGTGTTATTGAAGAACGTGGAACTCATGAGGAACTGCTTAATAAAGAGGGCAGATATGCTGAGATGTTTGAAGCTCAAAGGAGTTGGTATAATGAGTAATCATAGTAATAAAAAGAATTTATCTCTATTAAGAGTATTTGCAATTATTTTTCCAAAGGTAGCTTCAATTTCTCCTAAGATATTTACCTTTAATTATATAATGTTTGCCCTATATGGAGTACTTGATGTGGTCTCTATATTCTGTATGCAATTATTATTTGATAAAGTAGCAGATTTAACACAAAAGAGAGGTACATTGCAATCAGCAATACTAGCATTACTTGTATTATTTTTAGTGAAATTATTTGTAGAAATAGCTAGTGGTATTGCCAATTTTATAGGTGAAACTTACGATATGAGGACCTTGGGCAAGTTGACTCATATGATTAATATAAAAATGTCTAAGCTAGATCCAATTTGTTTTGAAAATCCAGAACTTCTTGATGATATAAATAAAGCTTATTTTGGAATTAGATATGCCAGTGCTTTGGTGAATATAATGATGGACATATTAACTTTTTACTCACCATACTTTTTAGTCATGGGAATATATTTATTTAAACTTAAGCCTATTTTGATGATTTCTTTGCTTTTAGTATTTGTACCAGTATTACTTAATCAGATAATACGTTCAAAGGTATTTTCTAAGTTAGAAGATGCTTCAGCGCCTTTAAGAAGACAAAATAAATATTATGAAAGCTGTGTAACAAGCAGAGAATATGCAAAGGAAACTCGTGTTTTAGGTGCAACACCTTATTTTATGAGATTGTTTAAGGAAACTTTGGCTCAAATCAATAAATTAAAGTGGAAGGCAGATGTAAAAACTAATTTAATTGAACTTTGTATGAAGTTGATATCTCTTGCAGGATATGCAGGAATCCTTTGGTTACTTTTTATAGCTTTAATAAATAAGGGAATCAGCGTTGGAGCTTTTGCAGCAGTATTTGCTTCTGTAGATAGTATGTTTAATATAATGGAGGAAATTATCAGTGGAAGACTACCTTATTGTTCTGAAAATCTTGGCAAAGTACAGAACTTCTTAAAGTTTTTAGACCTACCAGAAAGAAAAACAGAAAACCAACTTAGTGGTGAATTCTCTCATGGAGATATTACTTTGGAAAATGTAAGCTTTGCATATCCGCTTTCTAATAAAAATGCAGTAGAAAACATCAATTTGAAAATCTCAAAGGGTGAAACCATAGCTTTAGTAGGGGAGAATGGTTCTGGAAAATCTACATTGATAAGATTAATTACAGGTTTATATCTTCATACTATGGGTGAAGTTAAGCATAATAATATATCCACAAAAGAAATAGATCCAAAGATATTATTTAATGGAATTTCAGGAGTGCTTCAAAAGTTTCAAAGATATCAATTAAGCTTAAGAGATAATGTAGTTATTAGTGAAATTGATAATAAATCAAAATCAGATGAAGATATAAATATAGCCATAGATGAAGCTAGAATTGATATAGATAAATCAGTTTTTCCTAAGGGAGTAGAAACTATGCTATCTAGGGAATTTGATGGAGTAGATTTATCTGGAGGTCAGTGGCAGAAAGTTGCCATTGCTAGAGGGTTTTACAGAGAGCATGAACTGATAGTATTAGATGAGCCTACAGCTGCTATTGATCCTATAGAGGAAACAAAAATATATAACCAGTTTGCAGAACTTTCAAAGTATAATACTGCTGTGATTGTAACTCATAGATTAGGTTCTGTAAAATTTGCTGATAGAATTGTTGTTATGAAGGAAGGCAAAGTTGTAGGAATAGGTAGCCATGAAAATCTCCTTTCAAGTTGTCCTTATTATGAAGAAATGTGGAATTCTCAAGCTCAATATTACACTGAGACTGTTTAGACATTATAGTTTTGAATGAATTCTATATGTTTTGATGGCGGTGCGATATATTATTAGCTATTATCCATCGAATAAGGCTATAAATGGCAACAAATCCAGGGAAAGGGTAAGATGTATTATTATCTATTATCCGTGTAGAACTATTCCAGAAGAATGTTGATGGACAAGTTACAAAAATTCGACATTTTTCTATCAACATTTAAGTGGAATACTTCTATAATAAGCATCTAATTGATATATGTATTGTTGCTTTCAATTAAAAAGTGATATTATTATGTGGAATATATTTGTTTTTATAATAGAAGGAGGAAATTTATGAAGTTAATATTTAGACAAACCCAGTTATATAAGTTTGTTAATTTTTGTAATGGAAGTAATTTGGACAAGATTGTATTGGATTGTGGAGCAGGTGGAAATTGTCCTCCTCTTGCATTGTTTTCAGATTTTGGTTACAAGACTTATGGTATAGAAATGAGTGAATCACAAATTGAAAAAGCTGAAGAATTCTCAAAAGAGCATGGTATAGAGCTTAATATCAGAAAAGGGGATATCCGTAACCTGCCTTTTCAAGATGAATCAATTAGTTTTGTGTATTCCTATAATACTATTTTTCATATGACTAAGGAAGATATCACTAAGGCAGTAAATGAAATTAAAAGAGTTTTAAAACCAGGCGGAATATGTTTTGTTAATTTTCTTACCTTAGAGGATGGAGATTATGGTGTTGGTGAGAAAGTAGGAGAAGGTGAGTATCTACAAGATGAAGGTGGAGAAAAAGTAATTCATACTTATTATAGTGCTGAAGAGGCTGAGAGTCATTTTGAAGATATGTACATTTTATATAAAGAAAACAGAGTTTTAGAAAGAATTTATGAGGGTGAAAGAATCCAGCAGGGGTATATAGATTTTATTGTTCAGAAGAGTAAGTAAGGAGACGGGAAAGTTATGTTTTTGGATAGGACATTTGCATTTGTAATAGGACTTCCGATTTTATTGATTCTAGAGGTAATCAGATATAAAAAATCAAAAGAGAAGGAAAGTAAATTCTTAAATTATAGGGAGATAGGCATAATAATATTCTCCTTATATATAATTTCTTTGGTGGCTGTGACACAGTTCCCATTCCGTACCACTATCACAAATTATATGGATGTGAATATAGTTCCTGTATTTAATACAATTAAAGATATGTCTAACATCCCATCCAATATGGAAAGCTTTATGATTAGATTTTGGATTATAAATATAGTTGGTAATTTGGTACTTTTAATGCCATTATCCATTCTTGTACCTATGCTTTTTAAGAAATTCAGAAGCATGAAGAAGACAATTATTCTATGCTTTTTAGTTTCTGTGAGTATAGAGTTTCTTCAATTTTTGTCTATGTTCTGCGGTAATAGAAGGTCAGTAGATATAGATGATGTTATTTTAAACACTTTGGGAGCAGTATTAGGATTCTTTATATTTAAGTATTTGCAAAAAATAATTAACAAAAAATGCCCTCAAAACTATAACTTGACAATGTAAGCAAGATATAATACTATAAAAATATATAGATTTCAAAATAAAGCGAGGTATTTTTGTGAGTGTTTAGTATCGACAAATAGTTAAATTTAATATTAATCTTTAATTTTTAAATTTAGGGGATGAAGCCCTTTATTTGTGATGGGATTAATTATTTGTATTACTATTAACGATACGAGTCCACGAAATTGCTTTGTAAGGATAGTAAAGAGACTATCTTTAGTTAAGGTGTGTTGAAAAATAAGTGAGTCCATATAATATTTTATTTGGATTTGTTGTTTATTTTGAAATACTCAAAGTTGAATTTTAAGCTGTGGAAGTATCCATGGCTTTTTTTATTTGAAATCTATATTAAGATTTCGTTGACTTGTTAAGATATCTGAAAGTATATAGGTTTATATGCTAGTAATTTAGACTTGTTATTTATTTTCAGACGATTAATAAAACAAGAAGGGGAATTTTGAAATGAATATAAACACTTTAGAGAAACTAAGTTATTATAAATTAAAGGAAATGGTTAAATCATATTGCGTTAGTGGTCTTGGGAAGAATTTAATTGATAAATTAGAACCAAGCACAAGTATGAAGAATGTAAATAGAATGTTAGATGAGACTTCAGAGGGAAGAAAACTTATTGATGCTGGGTATATAATCCCGCTGGAAGGTGTCTTTAATATATTGCCTATTGTAGATAGAATGGAAAAAGGAGCTATATTGGAGCCAAATGAATTGACTTTGATATGTGATTTTTTAAGAGGCTGCAGAAAAATTAAAAGATTCATGGAGAACAAGGAAGATTATGCTCCAACGCTAAATGCTTACGCTGAAAATATAACAGATTTAGATTATATAGAAGAAGAGGTAAATAGATCAATTAGAGGAACCATGGTTGATTCTAATGCTAGTAAAGAGCTTAAGAAAATTAGAAAGAATATTGATATCTGTGAAGCAAGGATAAAGGAAAGGCTAGATAAGTATTTAAAAAGCAGTGGAAATAAAGCATATATTCAAGAATTCTTTGTTAGTCTTAGAAATGGGAAATATACTATACCAATAAAAGCTTCCTTCAAGAATGAGGTTAAGGGAACCATAGTTGAGAGTTCTTCAAATGGAAGCACTGTATTTATTGAGCTTGAATCTATATCAAAATTTACTTCAGAAATGGCAATGCTCAAGGCAGAGGAGAGCATTGAAGAGTACAAGATATTAGCTGCCTTAACTGATATGGTTTTTGAAAAATTAAGAGATATAAAGATAAACATTGAGGTAATATCTGAGTATGACATGATTCTTGCAAAGGCTAAGTATAGCAAAGAGATAGATGGTATAAAGCCAAAGTTAAATGATTATGGTTATACGAAGATAGTTAAAGGGAGATATCCATTAATTAAAAATTGTGTACCTTTAGATTTTGAAAATGGCAACGAGTATAGAACCTTAATTATAACAGGACCTAATGCTGGAGGAAAAACAGTGGTTTTAAAGACTGTTGGGTTATTAACCTTGGCAGTACAGTCAGGATTTCATATAGCAGCCTTAGAAGGTACAGAAATAGCTGTTTTTAATAAGATATTTGCAGATATAGGAGATGATCAAAGTGTTGAAAATGCTTTAAGTACTTTCTCATCACATGTGAAGAACTTAGCAGAGATTATGAGAAACAGTAATAAGTCTACCTTACTTTTGTTTGATGAGATAGGAAGTGGAACAGAACCTAATGAAGGTGCAGCCTTAGCTATAGCTGTATTAGAGGAATTCTATAAGAGGGGATGTATTACTGTAGCAACAACCCATTATGGCGAAATTAAGAATTTTTCTTCAGAGCATCCTGATTTTGAGAATGCAGCTATGGAGTTTAGGCAAGAAACCTTAGAACCTTTATATAAATTGCATATAGGAAGAGTAGGAGATAGCAATGCTTTGTATATAGCAAAGAAGATGGGTATACCACAATCTATAATAGAAAAAACAAAGCTATATATTGAAACAAAGAAATATGATTATAATTTGGTTAAAGAAAGTAAGATTTCCAAGGAAAAAGAAGAGAAAACTCAGGCTTTTGAGTATGAATATCAAGTTGGAGATAAGGTGCTTCTTTTAGATAAAAATGAATCTGCCATAGTATATAAGACTAGAGATAAGTTAAATAACCTAGTTGTTCTTTATAATAAAGAATTCATAGAAGTAAATTATAAGAGAGTGAAGCTTGAATTAAGGGCTGAGGAGTTGTATCCTGCAGATTATGATTTAAATCAATTGTTTGTGTCATTTAAAACGAGAAAGCGTGAAAGAGATATTGTGAGAGGCTCAAAGAAAGCTTTAAAGCAAATTAGAAAAGAAAGTGAACTTAATGTACAATGGGCTGAGGAAGGAAGGTAGGTAGGTATATTTAGGGATAGCCATATAGAACTATTCCAGAAGAAAGTTGATGCCAAATTAACTTATATTTATACAAAATACGTCAAATTTCTATCAACATTTAAATGGAATAGTTCTATACAGATAATAAATACTAAGTATAACACAGAGAAGTAAAACAAAAACAGCGAGTGTCATTAGAGACACTCGCTGTTTTGTATTAAAAATATTATTTTCTATCTGCTACTAAAACCTTGTAAGTTTGAATTACTATAAGTGGTATAACAGCTAAACCATAAATTGAAGCAAATTGAGTTACAGTCAATTTAGCTATTTGGAATAAACCGCTTAATCCAGGGATTAAAAGCACTGAATTTAAAAATACTAATCCTAAACCAAAAGCATACCAGCTATATTTATTTGAGAATAATCCAAGTCTAAATACAGATTCATCACCTCTACAGTTGAATCCATGGAACAATCTTGAAAGACATAATGTTGCAAAGGCCATTGTGCTTGCTATAGCAGTGTCACCAGTCTTATATCCTATATAGAATGCAGCCATGGTTCCAAAGAATATTAGGAAGCCTTCTATAAACATTTCTTGCAAGAAGCTCTTTGTCATTATAGATTCATCAGATTTTCTAGGTTTATCTTTTAAAACATCCTTTAAACTTGATTCAAAGCCTATAGCAATAGCAGGTAAACTATCAGTTAATAAATTTATAAATAATAGGTGTACAGCAGCAAAAGGCATTGGTAAACCAACTAATGCTGCATAAACTACGGCAAAAATACCTGCAGTGTTACCTGATAAAAGGAACTTAATTGAATTCTTTATGTTTGTATAAATATTTCTTCCGTTTGAAACAGCTTTTACTATGGTAGCAAAGTTATCATCAGTTAGAATAAGTGCTGAAGCGTCTTTTGCAACTTCTGTGCCAGTTATTCCCATGGAAATACCAATGTTAGCTTGCTTTAAAGCAGGAGCATCATTAACACCGTCACCAGTCATTGCAACTATGTTTCCCCTGTCTTGCCATGCTTTTACAATTCTGATTTTATGTTCAGGAGAAACTCTTGCATAAACTGAAATATTAGATATTTGTTGTTTTAATTCTTCATCAGACATCTTGTCCAATTCTAATCCTTCAACAGAACGACCATTTTCATCTAAGATTCCTATTTGCTTAGCTATGGCAGAAGCGGTGATTTTATGGTCACCTGTAATCATTATAGGTTTTATACCAGCTTTGATACAAGCTTTTACAGCTTCGGCTGATTCTTCTCTTGGAGGATCAATCATTGATATTAAACCAAGGAAAACAAAGTTATTTTCATCTTCTAAAGATAATTCTCTTGCAGCATCAAGTTTTCTATAAGCAAAGGCTAAAACTCTTAATCCATTAGAAGAGAAGTTTTTGTTTGCTTCTTCTATGTCCTTTTTGTATTGGTCATTTATTTCTAATAAACCATTTGAAGTATGAATATGAGTAAGTCTTGGTAATAGTACATCTACAGCACCTTTAGTTACCATAAGAACTTCACCATTAATGTTGTGAAGAGTACTCATTAGTTTTCTATCTGAATCAAAAGGTATTTCAGCTAGTCTTTTATATGTAGATCTAACTTCAAGCTCGTTAAGAGAATATTTTCTTGCCACATTGACAAGGGCAACTTCAGTAGGATCTCCAATTTCTTTTCCATCCTTAGAAGTGGAGTCGTTACAAAGAACACTCATTTTTATCAATAAGTCTTGAATTGGACTTGATAAATTGATTTTATCTTCAGGTATATTAGTTGAATCAACATAGAGATTCTTTACTGTCATTTTGTTTTGGGTAAGAGTTCCTGTTTTATCTGAACAAATTACAGATACGCAGCCTAACCCTTCAACAGCTTTTAATTGTCTTATAATAGCATTTTCATTTGCCATCTTTTGAGTTCCAAGAGCAAGAACTATAGTAACGATAGAGCTTAAGGCTTCTGGAATTGCAGCAACTGCTAAAGCTACAGCGAACATTAATGCATCTAAAGGCTTGGCTCCTCTAAACATATTAAGTGCAAATACCACAACACAAATGATCATAATACCTATAGCAAGTTTCTTACTAAAGTTATCTAAATTTATTTGAAGAGGAGTCTTCTTTTCTTTAGTGTTATGAAGAAGAGAAGCAATTTTTCCGATTTCAGTTTCCATTCCTATTGAAGTAACCAAAACCATTGCTCTTCCATAGGTTACAAGGCTTCCTGAGAAGACCATATTCTTTTGATCTCCAAGAGCTAGTTCAGCTTCATTAATTGTTTCAGCAGTTTTTAGAACAGCTTCAGATTCACCAGTTAAAGAGCTTTCATTTATTTGAAGTGAGAAGTTTTCAATAATTCTTCCATCTGCAACTACGAAATCCCCAGCTTCTAATAATAAAATGTCTCCAGGCACAACTTCTTTAGAAGGAACTTCCTGCTTGTGTCCATTTCTTATAATTTTGGCTTTAGGTGACGATAATGCTCTTAAGCTATTAAGTGATTGTTCTGCTTTAAAATGTTGAACAGTACCTAATATAGCATTTAAAATAAGCACTGCAGCGATTACTAAAGTACTTTCAAGGTTTCCACTTATAGCTGAAATTGCTGCTGCTATAAGTAAAATAACTACAAGTAAGTCTTTAAACTGACTAAAGAATACTTTTACCACTCCATCAGTTTCTTTTTCCACAAGTTCGTTAAAACCGTATTTTTGTCTTTGTTCTTCTACGGAAGCATCAGTTAAACCATTTTTAGTTACATTGAACTTAGTTAACATTTCTTCAGTAGATTTCGAAAAATATTTATCCATTTTTATTCCCCCTCAATTTTGATAAAGCATCTGAAAATAAATAACAAGTGAAATAGTCGTATATAAACCAATTTATTTTTTGAAGATGCCTAAATACATAAAAAGTCTATAATTATATAAAAAAAAGACTTTTAATATAGTTCAACTCAAAAAGAATTAAACTATATTAAAAGTCTTGTAACCAAATTTAAAAGTTTGGCTTATAACACCAGATTAAATTAATAATCGCGCTGTTGATGTTATAAATTGCTACTACTCCCCTTTAATACAACAAAGGTTTCTATTTAATTATGTCTTCATTGTAAATTATTTATTTTGTATAGTCAAGCTATTTTTTAGGAGTGTCATCTTTAGTTATACAATTGTCTAAAAGGTCAAGAGCTAATTTTTTGTACATATTTGATTTGTTTATTAGTGAAAGAATTAATAAACTTAATTCTTCAGTAGAGTCATTATCAATAGTCACATCTGATAATTCATTTGTGAAGTCATCAAAATCATTATTAGTGTTTTCAAAGTATTTATTGTAGAAATCAATTAAATTAATATCATCGTTGCCTATATTAGATAGAATAGTTTTTATATCGGCTATAGATAAAGATTGTTTTAAATTAAAAATTAATATTAGAAGTATAATATTTTCTCTAGAGTATTTCTTATTTACTATTGGTAAAAGCAATTTATCTTTAGCATAGTTATTTATCATGGTTTTTGTTAACAATTTATCAGTTTCATTTCTCTTACTATGTGAAAGCTTATTTTCAAATAGAGTGATAACTTGATCCATATATAGATCTAAATCAGGAATTTCATCTGATTTTATAGTATCCTTTAATGATAAAGTTTTAATTAAATCTGATATGTTGTTGTCGCTCATAATTTCACCTGCCTTATGTAGTTATCAAAACTACTAAATATCATATTAATATTAATAATACTAGATTTTATAAGCATTTTCAAGATATTTAAAGAAATAATAAGATTTTTGTGGTGTAGTAATTAAATTTAAGCATTGAAAATATTAATATTTAAAAGTATTATAAGTATAACGCAACATGTAGTTATGAAAACTATGTGAATAAATATGAATGTGATGAGGTGTGGAAAATGAAAAAATTTAGAGAACCTATAAACGGATTTACCCATTTGTTTGGGGCAGTGGTTTCATTGATGGGGATGATTTTAATGATTGGTAAAACAATTATTGAAAAAGGTAATAACCTAAGCGTAAGTGCGGTGATAATTTTTGGTTTAAGCTTAGTGTTTTTATATACTGCTTCTTCAGTGTATCATCTTGTGAACTCTACAGATAAGGTTATAAGATTTTTGAGAAAGTTAGATCATTCCATGATTTTTGTACTTATTGCAGGAACATATACTCCATTATGCTTAATTGCCTTAGATGGTACATGGAGATGGTGTTTATTTTCATTGATTTGGGGAATAGCTTTGCTTGGAGTGTTATTTAAAATGTTTTGGTTTAATGCACCAAGATGGATAAGCACAGCAACTTATATCTTTATGGGATGGCTTGTGGTAATAGCCTTTGCTCCTTTATCAAAATCTATATCAATAGCAGGTTTTGTGTGGATGGCTTTAGGGGGAATATTTTATACCATTGGTGGAGTGATGTATGCATTGAAATTACCTAATATATCAGTTAAGTTTGGCTTCCACGAATTATTTCATTGTTTCATTCTATTGGGAAGTTTAAGTCATTTTATTTTAGTATTTAATTATGTTATTTAGGTATTGTGGGAAGTTATATATATAATCTAAGAAATATTGTTTATCCAAGCTAAAGTTATGAATAAGCAGGAGGCAAGAATTAATTAGAACTTATATATGTCAAAGAATATATACTAAATTATAGAAAGATAATAAGTTTTGTTATATTTAACATAAAAATAACTTAATCTCAATAAAAAAGTAAGTATAGGTATATTACACTGCAATTGAAAAATAGTTTGAGTGGAGTGAGGTACCTATATGAAAAAAATATCTAATAAAATAATTGTAGCTATTGTTTGTTGTTGTTTACTGACATCTATAATTATTACAGCAATAGCTACTATAAAAACTAAGAGTATTATTAGAAGTGGAATGGAAGATAATTTAGTGCAACTCTCTAAGAATAAAGCAAATTCAATTAATAGCGTTTTATTAAATGCAGAAAATTATATTGATAGTATAGATTATTTTTTATCAACAACTGTAGATAAAAGCAAGCTAAAGGGTGATGAAAAATATACTGCAGATTATGTGAAGATGGTAGATGCTTACGTTCAAAAAATATCACAGACATATAGAGAAGCTTCTTCAGTATCAGTGATAGTAAATCCTAAATTAACAGAATCTCTTCAAGAAATAACTTATAAAAGAGATAACTTAGGATCAGATCTTTCAAAGGTTCAAAGGTATAATAAAGAAGATTTTAAAGAAGATAATAAAAAGTTAGAGTGGTATTATAAACCTGCTCAAAGCAGATATGATACTTGGAGAGATCCTTATGAGGACGAAGCTAGCAAGAGCAAGAGAATTTCCCTTACAAGACCTCTTTTTATTAACGATGAACTTGTTGCAATGATATCTGTGGAGTTATTTTTCGATAATTACGAAAAAATGATAAATTCTTTAAAGGTTTATAATGAGGGCTATTTTTTCTTAGCTAATAATAATATGGAGTATTTGGTTAATAAAAAGCAAACTGCGGGCAAGTCTGTTAAGGCAGTGTTAGGTAATAATATAAATTTAACTAAGGACACAAGTAAGGTACAGTATTATAATAATCAAGGGAAAAAATCTGTTTTATATTATAGTAAGCTTGTCAATGGAGAAATATTAGGAGTAACTGTAGAAGAAAGTGATATCTTTAGTGAGATGAATTCCTCTATAATGGTTATTTTCATTATAACTATGGGAATATGTATTGCAGTTTCTATTTTAGCATTTGTTATCAGTAGAAAGATAAGTAATCCAATTAAAGACATTACATATCTCGTAAATGTCACTTCAGACTTAAATTTAAAAGATCAAGGTCTTGGAGATAAGATAAATAGATATAAGGATGAGACGGGTATAATTGGACGTTCAGTAATCAATTTAAGAAGAACATTAAAGAGCATTATTTTAGATATAAAAGGTTGTTCAAATGAAACCTTTAATCATTCACATAACTTGAACATCGCAACTGAAAACTTAGAAAATACAGCTCATAGTATAAATGAATCTATGACTTTCTTAGCAGAAGGATCAAAAGAACAAGCAGAAAAAGCTGAAAGTGGCTCAGAGAAACTAATTTACCTATCAGATCAAATTGAAAATGTATTTCATGTAACTGATAGAATAAAAAGTTACTTAGTAGAAGTTAATAATGTTAATGATGAAGCAATAAAAACTGTAGAACAATTGGTTGAAAAGATAGAGAAGGCTGGAAAAGCTGGAGAAAAAAACAGAGAGCAAGTAAAAGATTTATCAGATAAGTCAAAGTTTATTGAAGATATTACTGTTACTATAGGAAAAATTTCAGAACAAACAAAGCTATTGGCTTTAAATGCAGCTATTGAAGCAGCAAGAGCAGGTGAGGCTGGTAAAGGCTTTGGAGTAGTTGCAGATGAGATAAGAAGTTTATCTGAGAACACTGCGGATGCAACTAAAAAGATTGGCAAAATAATAGGAGAAATTTGCAGTGAAATCAATAATACTGAGGCAGATATAAATAAATCCAACAGCACTTTAGCGGAAGCTAATCACTTTATGGAGAATTCTAAAAATAGTATAAGTGACATGAAGGTTGCCTTTGATAAAATGAACAATAAGGTAGGAAACTTGATAAGCAATATAGAAAATATAAGGCATTATAAGGATGATGTAGTAGATTCAATTCAAGGTATCACTGCTATTGCGCAGGAGTCAGCAGCTGCAATTGAAGAAGTATCTGCTTCTGTGTTTGATCAAGTGGAATCTGTAAAGAATGTATCACAATCAGCAGAGGAACTTAAAGAGGTAGTGACTAAATTAGAGAACATGATAGGGAAGTTTTCAATATAAACATTAATTTGTTGTAGTGAAAAATACAGAATATATTGCACAAATCCTCAGTAAGTCGTAAACTATACTATAGCATAAAAAATACTGAGGTGATTGAAGCAATGAGTGATATAGCAGGAAAAGGTTGTGACATACTGGTTCCTTTTAATGAAAGGAAACCTTTAGACGAAATAGAGAGAAGTATAATTAAAAAATATAGGAAACATATATGGACAAAGTTTACTAGAGCCGTAAGAGATTATAAATTAGTAGAAGAAGGGGACAGGATTGCTGTAGCAATTTCAGGGGGGAAGGATAGCCTTTTAATGGCTAAGTTATTTCAAGAACTGAAGAAGCATGGGCAAATGAATTTTGAACTTGAATTTATTTGTATGGATCCTGGATACCATGAAAATATAAAGGAATTACTAATTGATAACTGTAAGTACTTAAATATACCACTGCAGATATATGATTCAAATATATTTGAAGTGGTAGATAGAATAGCTAAGGACTATCCTTGCTATATGTGTGCAAGAATGAGAAGAGGAGCTTTATATGGTAAAGCAGAGGAGCTTGGTTGCAATAAGGTTGCACTAGGACATCATTTTAATGACGTAATAGAAACTACCATGCTTAATGTTTTGTATGGTGGAAACTTCAAAACTATGCTGCCAAAGCTTAAGTCTAAAAACTTTCAAAAGATGCAGTTAATAAGACCAATGTATTATATTGAAGAGGATTATATCAAAAAGTTTACTCAAAATGCTGGAATTTGGCCACTTAATTGTGCTTGTATGATAGCTGCTGAAAAGATAGGAAACAAGAGATATGAGATAAAGGATCTTATAGCAGAACTTAAAAAGACTTTTCCAGATGTAGATAAATCAATATTTAAATCAGCAGAAAATGTAAGTATGGATTCTATTTTAGGTTGGGAAAAAGATGAGGTAAAGCATAGCTTTTTGGAAAGATTTGAAGAATAATGCAATTTTTTTAGATGGGAGAAGCTTATAGTTTCTCTCAACTCTTTTATAAATATATGAATGAAATTTTAACAAAGTATCTACTAAACTAGAATATTGTTAAGAAAATAATAAAAATAAGTCGAAATTTATGAAAAAGTAATAATTTGAAACCAATTAAAATTAAAAAGCACGAAAAGAAGCAAAAATGTTTGCTGTAAACGTTTGAAAGAAAGAAATAGTTTCAAAATTTAAGTATTTTAAAATTGCAATTAAGTAATTTAATAAGTATTATACATCTATAAACAATGTAGACAAGTTAATAAGATTCTCGTATATGTTCGATAATATGGATCGAATGTTTCTACCAGGGTGCCGTAAACCGCCTGACTACGAGTATATAATATTTTATAAGCTAACGTAAGTACGTTTTAACTCCTGATTCTTATATTTTTATTAAGAATTAGATTTAAAGGGTGCATAGCTTTATAGTAATTTATATATTCCTAGGAGGTAACTCTTGGGAATTTTTTGTTTTTATACGAGAAATAAATTTAGTCTAATAAAGGGGGATTACTTAATATGGAGTTACTGAAAAAAAGAATCCTAGAAGATGGCGTTGTTTTAAATGGCAACATATTAAAGGTGGACAGTTTTCTTAATCACCAAATGGATGTGGCTCTTTTTAATGAATTCGGTAAAGAATTCAAAAGAAGATTTTCAGATACAAAGGTTACTAAAATACTTACCATAGAAGCATCAGGCATTGGTATTGCAACTATAGTGGCTCAACATTTTGATAATGTGCCAGTGGTTTTTGCAAAGAAGATGGATGATTCAAAGCTTGGAAACAATGTATATCAATCTTATGTTCATTCATTTACAAAAAACAAAGATTATTTTGTCAGAGTTTCTAAGGATTTTATAAATGAAGGAGATCAGATATTAATAATAGATGATTTTTTAGCTAATGGATGTGCTGCAAAAGGTCTTATAGATATAGTGAGACAAGCAAATGCAAATCCAATAGGGGTTGGAATAGTCATTGAAAAAGGATTCCAGCCAGGAAGAGAAGTAATTGAAAGTTTAGATGTTAAGGTTGAATCACTAGCTATTATAGATAGATTTGATAATAATCAAGTTTATTTTAAATAGTATAGATAAGGTTAATTTAAGGAGGAAAATAAGGATGAAAAAAGTTATTAAATTAGTTGCAACGGCACTAGTAATGTCATCTATGCTTTTAGCAGGATGTAGCTCAAAAAGCGAAGGAACAAGTGCAAAAAATGATAGCAAAAAGGAAGTAAAGGTTGGATTTGTTTACATAGGGGATGTAAATGATGGAGGTTATACTCAAGCGCATGATACTGGAAGAAAGTATCTAGAAAAAGAAACTGGAGTAAAGACTATATACAAGGAATCAGTAAAAGAAGATAAGGCAGCAGTTGAACAAGTGGTTGATGATCTTGTAGATCAAGGAGCAAATGTTATTGTCGGTACAAGCTTTGGATTCCAAGACGGTATTTTAGAATCTGCAAAGAAATATCCAGATGTAAAATTCCTTCATTGTTCAGGATATGAACTAAATGATAATATGGCTCAATACTTTGGAAGAATGTATCAAGCAAGATACTTATCAGGAATTGTAGCTGGAATGAAGACAAAGAGCAATACTGTAGGTTATGTTGGAGCATTCCCAATACCAGAAGTAATAAGAGGAATAAATGCATTTACTCTTGGATTGAGATCAGTTAATCCTAAGGCTACAGTAAAGGTTGTTTGGACAAATACTTGGTATGATCCAGCAAAGGAAAAAGATGCAGCTTTAGCTTTAATAGACAAGGGTGCAGACGTAATCGCTCAACATCAAGATTCTCTAGGACCACAACAAGCAGCAGAATCTAAGGGAGTTTTCTCTATAGGATATGATACAGATATGTCTAAATCAGCACCAAAATCAGTATTAACTTCAACAACTTTTGATTGGGGTAAATACTATGTTAAAGAAATAAAAGAAATACAAGCAGGAAACTTCAAATCAGAAAAATATTGGGGTGGAATAGAAACAGGAATGGTTGATATAACTCCATTAACATCTTTAGCACCAGCAGGAGCACAGGCTAAGGTTGATGCAGCAAAGGCAGATATAATATCAGGTAAAAATAAGATATTCGTAGGACCTATAAAAGATCAAACAGGAGCTGTTAAGGTTCCAGCAGGCACAACAATGAAAGATGATGAAATCTGGAATATGAAATGGTTCGTTGAAGGTGTAGATGGTTCAATTCCAAAGAATTAATAAATAGAAAAGTTTAGGAGGCTCGCTCTTATGAATAATACACCCTTTTTATCAGTAAAAGGCATTACAAAAAGTTTTGGTTCATTAAAGGCAAATAATAATATAAGTTTACAAATTAATAAAGGTGAGATTCATGCTTTATTAGGGGAGAATGGATCTGGGAAAAGTACTTTTATAAATATTCTTTCAGGTATATATACCAAGGATGAAGGAATAATTGAAGTAGAAGGAAAAACAGTTAACTTTAGAAGTCCTAAAGATGCAAAAGCTAGTGGCATAGGAACTGTATTTCAACATTTTAAACTTGTTGATAATATGACAGCGTTAGAAAACATAGTTTTAGGGGAAAAAAGAGGTTTTCTAAAAGGCAACAAAGAAAGTGAAAAAGCTATCCTTGCAATTTGTAATGAGTATGATTTAGACATTAATTTAAGTAAAAGGGTTAAAGATATGTCTATTGGGGAGAAACAGTACCTTGAAATATTAAAGGTAATGTACAAAGGGGCAAAATTATTAATTCTAGACGAGCCAACTACAGTTTTTACTGAAAATGAGACAATAAAGTTATTTAAAATAATGAGAAGATTAAAAGAAAATAACTGCTCAGTAATTTTTATAAGTCATAAGATGGATGAGGTTTTAGAAATCTCTGATAAAATTACAGTGCTAAGAAAGGGTGAGGTAGTGGAAACACTACCTACACTATCTACTGATGGTAAAAAGTTAGCTGCCTTAATGGTAGGTAATGAGCAAGACCTTGAAATTAGAAAGACAGATGTTGAAAAAGGTGAAGTAGCTCTAAAAGTAGAAAATTTATCTTATGAAAAAGCAAATTTAAACATACTTAAGGATATAAGTTTTGATATACACAGGGGAGAAGTTTTAGGTGTTGCAGGTATTATGGGATCTGGGCAGGTAGAACTTTGTGATGCTATATGCGGAATTATCAAAGCTAATAAAGGGAAGATATCTATAAATGGTAAAGAATGTACAGGCAAAAATCTAAGAGAGTTAATAGCTGAAAACATAAATGTTGCCTATATTCCAGAAGACAGACTTAATAAAGGTCTTATTGGAACAAAAGGTATAGCAGAAAATTTAATGCTTAGGGGAATTTATAAAGAAAAAACAAGATTTATAAATAGAAGCAAATATGTTTCTGTAGCCAATGATATAATTAAGAATCTTGAAGTTAAAACAAAAGGTGTAGATTATCCAATAAAAAATTTATCAGGTGGAAATATTCAAAAGATTCTTTTGGGAAGAGAATTGAGTGAAAACCCATCTGTAATAATTATGGCTTACCCAGTAAGAGGACTTGATATTCATACTTGTCATAAGATATATGAGTTAATAGATGAAGCAAAGAAAAATGGGTCAGCAGTGTTGTTTATTGGAGAAGAACTAGATGTATTAATTAAGATTTCTGATAGAGTTATGGTTTTAAATCAAGGAAAATCTGAAGGTATTCTACAGGATGAAGAAATTACTAAAGAAAATATAGGAGCCATGATGGTTGGAGTAAATGCTAAGGAGAGAGAGGGAGTAGAAGTTGGTTAATATAGTTAAAAGAGAAGATTGTACAAAAGTAAATGCCTTTACTATAAAGATAATAGCTATAATATTGGCACTGGTTACTTCCTCTATAATCATAATTGCACTAGGATATAATCCTTTGGAAGTATTAGTTCAAATATTTCAAGGTGCTTTTGGATCAGCAAATAAGATTAAAAGAACTTTGGTAGATGCCATTCCGTTATTGGGAGCAGCAATAGGAATTTCTTATGCTTTCAGAATGAAGTTTTGGAACATTGGTGGAAATGGACAAATACTAATGGGAGGCTTAGGTGCAACCTTAGTAGCTTTAAACTGTACAGGCTTAAATAAGATTTTAGTACTTGTATTGATGTTTGTAGTTGCAACATTATTTGGAGGCTTATGGGGACTTATAGCAGGTATTACAAAGGTTAAGTTTAATGCAAATGAAACTATAGTTACATTAATGCTAAATTACATAGCAGAAAAACTTATCATGTACCTTCAATTTGGACCATTAAGAGATAAGAGTGCACAAGGCTTTCAAAAAATAGCTAGTTTTTCAGATGCAGCCAGATTACCTAGTTTATTTGGAGTACATATAGGTTGGATTATAGTATTAGTGTTAGTAATCATTTATGGAGTATATATTAAGAAAAGCAAATCTGGCTTTGAAGCAATGGTTATTGGAGAAGGAGAAAATACAGCTAAGTATTCAGGAATTAAGATAAGTAAAACTGTTTTAAAGACTATATTTATATCAGGAGCCATATGTGGAATAGTAGGTTTCACTCAAGCAGCTGGTGTAAGTCATACTTTAAATGTAGATTTAGCTGCCAATGCTGGTTCAACAGGAATTATAATTGCATGGCTTGCTAATTTATCACCTGTAGCTATGACTATAGTATCTATTTTATTTGCTGGTTTAGTATGTGGTGGTAATAACATTCAAATAGTTTTTGGTATACCAAATGCTGTGTCTTTAGTTATACAAGCTCTAATATTATTCTTTGTATTAGGAAGTCAATTTTTCATAGATTATAGAGTGATATTTAAGAGAAAGGAGAATGCATAATGAATATAGTAGCATTTTTAGCAGCAGCTTTAGTTGCAGGAACTCCTATACTACTAGCAACCCTTGGAGAAATATTAACTGAAAAGGTTGGAAACTTAAATCTTGGAGTTGAAGGTGTAATGTTAATTGGTGCAGTTTCTGGAGTTTTGGTTGCCAGTTCAACTCAAAATCCAATTTTAGCTACACTTGCTGCAATTCTTGCAGGAGCTGCAGCAAACTTTATATATGCATTTATTACAGTTACCTTGAGAGCAAATCAAGTTGTAACCGGATTAACCTTGGCTATATTCGGATCAGGTTTTGCCAGCATGCTTGGAAAAAGTGTTGTTGGAGTTCCTCTACCTGAAAAGATAACTAAATTCTTTAGTGAAAAGAAGATTCCATTACTAGGGGATATACCTGTTGTGGGAAAGATACTGTTTAGTCATGATGTATTGTTTTACTTTAGCATTATTTTAGTAGTAATAATCATGATATATATGTACAAGACAGGTTTTGGAATGAATCTAAAGGCTGTGGGAGAAAATCCTTATGCAGCAGAAACTTCAGGCATCAACGTTATTCTATATAAGTATGTACATATTTGTACAGGAGGAGCGTTGTGTGGACTTGCAGGAGCATATCTTTCACTAGTTTATGTACCAGTATGGCAAGAAAATATTACATCAGGAAGAGGATGGATTGCCGTTGCCTTAGTAATTTTTGCTACTTGGAATCCTTTAAAAGCTGCTATTGTAGCATATTTATTTGGAGCGTTAGATATCCTATCCTTCAGAATACCAGGTGCAGAAAATCTTAAGTATTTTCTAGATATGTCACCATATTTACTAACAATAATAGTTTTATTGTTTATATCCTCAAATAAGAAAGCGAATTCTTCGCCACCTAAATCTTTAGGGGAATCTTATTTTAGAGAAGAAAGATAAATTTGTTTATAAAAATAGAGATGGAAATTCTATGAGTTCCATCTCTATTTTTTATGTCTAATTACAAACTGTTTAGCTATCCTTCATTGGCTATATACAATTACAGTGAATTCTTAATACTACTTTTTTACTAACCTCTCTTATATCTCACTTATTCATAACTTCAACTTTAATGAATAATATATCATAGAACTTATATATATTATAGGTAGTTATAGCAGTTCCTTAAGTCTATCAGGATAATTTGTTATTATGCCGTTTACTCCTAAGTCAATTAGGGCCTTCATATAAACAACATCGTTAACAGTATAAGTATTTATCTCAACATTTTTTTCAATTAAGTCCTTTGTTTCATCTATGTTTTGCAATAGGGATGCAAAGCATGGGTGAAGAGCAGATGCTGTTGTTGTCTTTAAATAATTGTAAGGATTATATAAACAGGATTCATATAATAAGCCTGTCTTAATTGAAGAATCCATTTCTTTAATTTTCATCATGGAATTGTGATTAAAAGAAGAAAGAATAAGTTTCTCCTTTGAAATGGAGTACTTTTCTAATAAATTAAGAACAATATCCTCTAAACCTTCATAAGGGAAAATACTATTCTTAAGCTCTAAGTTAACAAATATATTAGAGTCATGTGCCAGTTCTAAGAATTCTTCTAAGGAAGGAATCCTTTCATTACCGCCAGCATTTAATCTTTTTATTTCTTTATAAGTGAAATTTTTTACTAATCCAAAAGAGTTTGTGGTTCTATCAACCATTTCGTCATGAATTATTACAGGAACATTGTCCTTGGTTAGTTGTACATCAAGCTCTATTCCATCAGCTTTTATTTCTACTGCTTTTCTAAAGGCTAATAAGGTATTTTCAGGATATTTTCCAGAGAAACCACGATGTGCTATATTTAGTGTCATAAAAATCACTCCTTATTATTTATTGAGTATATTTCTAATAAATTTAAATTACTATAAGTCATAAAATTTAGGCATCCTTAAAAGCATGTCCATTGACATTATATTACTTTATAAAGAAAAAATATAGTTACGAACAGGTTAATAATTATTAAAGTTTGGTTTGTGGTATATAGCACAGAGTTCAAAAAATTTATTGAGCCAATATATTTTTGATAGAAAACAAGAGAAGATTTAAAAAGTAAGTATTGTATGAAATAATTATTTTAATTGTTAGTTATATATAGTAAAATCAGGTAATAGATAGTGCGGAAAAATTAGTACTAGATTACTTTAGGAATATTGACTGTCATAGTGGGATTAAGTATAAAAATGAAGTACGCCTTATAGTTAAAGAGGCTGGAGAAAAAGAAAAGCAATTTTATAATTAGAAAACAGGTGAATTATGTTGATTAGAACTAATAAAAATATGATAGATTTATTGAAAAAAGCAAAAATTAAAAGAGAAGAAGTAATTAAAATAAGTACAGATAATCTATCTAAAATAATGAGTCCAAACTTTAAAGATGTACATGATTGCATTATAATTGATATGAATAATGAAATTAAAGTAGAAAATGTAAATTTTAAAAGAATTCTTTCTATGTTTAGAGATAGAACAGGCTATGAGGCTAGTTGCAACGAAATAAGAATAAATGATTATGTTGATTATTCTGATGAAGTTGCAGTTTTACAATTAGCTGAAATTATAATGGATACATGGAAATACAAACTAAAAACAGAATATCCACAATATAGGTTTTGTATAATTCTTAGTTTTAGTGAAGGTTACGTTACTATGAGATTTCATGTGATTAGAGAAAATGAAAGTTCATGGCTAAAAACTGATTTAGATGAATATAAGGATGAAGCTATAATGGTTCAAGAATTCTAAAGATAAGGAAAAGAAATATTTAAATATACTCTAATATTCAATGCAATAAAATATAGTAGTTAACTGCATAAAAGTAATAACTTAAATAGTATATATAAGCTAATAAAATATGAGCAATATTTAAATGTATAATATTAAAGATGCAGTTAGAGAAAGACAAAATGAACTAGCTGAATAATAAGTAAGCTAGTTCATTATTTTTTACTACGATAAAATGGTGCTAAGTGTTGAAAATAATTAATTCTACCACTAAAAGATAATAAGGCAGAGTCTGCCCAAAGGTGGTAGGAGAAGCTAGTGCTCAAAGTTTAAGAGGTCATGATTTTGATGGTGGTATCGGAAATAGATGGTGGGAAGCTAAGTCTGGGTATTATTGGAATATGATAATTGATAGTCCTAAAAAACTTGAGTTATTTAAATCATCTATGGGTGCTAGATTAAGAATAGCAAAAGATAGTGAAGCAACATATGAGTTATTCTCTAATTCTCCAATCCCACAAGCAATAAAAGATTGGCTAACCAAAAAAGGAATACCATATACAGAATTATTAGATTAAAACAAAGAAAATATGTAAGTTAGGAATGATTGATATTATGTCTGTAAGTGCATCAATTAGTGTGCAATTAGAAAGAAGAAATAATGAAAAAATATCTGTAATACAATTAATCAATACATTTATTTCAAATAACTGGAGATTGCAAGATGATGGCAAAATTTCGTATTTACCATTAGGCGATGATGATGATTTTGATTGGCAGTACAATGAAATATCAGTAGAAGAATTAATGAATATAGTCAATAAGAAGGAAATTTGTAGAGAAATAATTGGATTATTAATGTTATGGGATACAACAGATGTAGGAGTGCAATTACTTATTCACTCAGAATTAGAATTATCATTTTCTATAAGTGTTAATAGAAAGACAATTGATAATGGAAACATAACAGACGTAAATTGGTATTTGGAAAAGATAATCACATTATTAAAGAAGAATAATTATATTATAGAATCATTTTCTTTTGAAGAATATTGCTAATTTGATTATAATAACTGACTGCAAGATTATTATTGTAGTGGCGACAAAAAAATAACAAGTCATAAAGCTTAATAAGTTTGATAAAAAGAGTAAAAATATTCAACTGCATAATTTCAATAATGCAGTGAGCTATAACTAAAAGAAAAATTAAATATATTATAACAATGGTAAGAGTCATTGTTTCTAATGAAGAAGCAGTGGCTCTTTTCAGTGTAAAGAAATTGAGAGTGGGAAAGATGATGTGCCGCATAAATAAAAAATTCAGGACAAGACTAATATAGGATGACAAGAGTGATAAAACAAAAGTTTAGGTGCTAAATTGTGTAAAAAGAGGATTTGTTATAGTTATGTACGATATAATGAAGCAGAAAATTGAATGCATTTTGATAAATATGGAAAGTCAACAGGTGGCATGATAAAATGGTGGTAAAGGGCTAATTTTGGCTAGAAATTAAAAAAAGAGTTTTAGCCACAATGGGGCTACACAAGATGGTTAAGGAGTATTACCTAAAGTTAAATCAATAGTTAAATGAAAATAGAGTTGTCACAGCATTAAATAATATAAGCCCAAAATCATAAATAGTTTTGCCAAATTAGGTGAATATGTAGATATTGCTCCTGATGGTGCAATTATATCTTTCAGAAAACGATGGGCGGATAAATATGTGTGATTGGAAAAAATTAAAAATTGATGGAATTGCAAGTATCGAAAAGTGTGTTGCTGAATTTGATATAATGGAATTTATAAAAACACCATATGGTAAGTTTAAAGTTAAAATTTACGAAAAACAAAATGGTAAATTTTGCGGATATACAAATTTAAAAATAAGGGATGAAGATGGATGTCATTTCGGTGCTGTAGGGTATGGTAATACAATTGAGGATGCTTTAAAAGATACCATAAAGGATTTTAAAAGTATGTTAGAAGAAAAAGATATATGGCATGAAGCGATGACTATAAGACAATTAAAAAATAATTAAGAGGTAAAGTATGAATAGTAAAGTTGAGTTTTATATAATGCAGAAATCTTACACAAATTTTGCAAGACCAGTTAAGTTGGAAAGTAGTAAAGAAGTATGGGAATGTCCCAAATGTGAATCTGTTTTTGTAAAAAGATTATCTGATTTAAAGGTGTATTTTAAAGGTGAAAAGGTTGCAGACTACTACTAAGTATCTAATTACAATATAATAAGTGGAGCAATGCAAAAGCTATTAATTGAAGCTGAAGTTACAGGGTTTGTTTTAAAAAATATAGTTGTAGAAGGGTGGTATGACTCAAAAGGTAATAATCTGGATATATCGTTTGGTGACCTTAAGGAGATGGATATAACTGGTAGATGCGGTTTTTTGAGGCATAAAGATGGTAGGATTGTTGAAAAGTGTAATGAATGTGGGGCTAAGGACTATGAAAAACAAGATGAAGTCGATGGTTTAAGTGTAAACTTAGCTGAATGGGACAAATCAGATATGTTCTATTTTAGAAATTGGAAAGGTGCCATTATTGTTACTGAAAGAGTAAAGGAAATTGTAGAGAAGAGTAATTTGAAAAATATTAATTTCTTAAATATTAAGGATTTTAGATTTGATTAATATAAATGTAAAAAATTTAATGTTTATATTTACTCTGATATTAATCTTAAATATAAAGCACATATAGAGCTTTTGAATAGCTTTATATGTGTTTAATTTAATGTTTAAAAATGATTTTACATTAATGTCTAGTGATTTTAACATTAAAATGCTAAAATAAAAATGAAAAGTGTCGTTAAGGAGTGAAAATACATGGAAGTGCAAGTTTTTATTAAAGGACAAAAAGAGCCTATAACTTATGTAGGGGATAGAATTGATGTTCTTGATTTCTCACTACAAAATGTAGATTATAAACAGGTGAGAATATTTAAAAAGGGATTTAGTAAGAGTGAATTATTGAAGAAAGATTTAGTTGTGAAGGTAGTGGAAAAGAACTAGTTTATATATCTTATTAAGAATACATGGTTTAATAAAAAGAAATAATAAATATAATTTAATAATTTAGGAGGTAGGCTATGAGAAAAGCTTTAAAACCTATAGTGTTATTGATTATATTTGTTTCTATTAGCATATTTAATTATACTCTAGTGTATGGAACTGAAGTTGATTCAGATAAAAGCGTATATGCTAGTTTTAATGATAAGATCAGATATGGATATGTGAGAAGAATCTTATCATGTGATGGGATTACTGAAGAAAATAAAAGAAAATTAATTGAAACCTTAGAGGAAGAGAATAGGTTATATGAAAATATAATTCAGATTAGAGAATATAGACAGCAGCAGCGAATAAAAGATAAGGATACTTTAAACAAATTATGTGAGAGCATAATGGAAGATGTGTATAGCGGAAAAATATCAAAGTATGAAGCTGATGAGAGAATAAAGGAAAAAAGAAAAATAGAATTATATCAAAATGCTGCTGAGGTAAAACGACAAAATTTACTTTTATCAAAAAACAAAGAGGAAATATGTATTTTGAATCGAAATAAGAGTTACTTATATAAATTAATAAAAAAAAGTAAGGATACAAATAGTAAAAATCAAAATATTATTAAACTTATTGAGGTTTTAAATAAAAAAAATGAATGTTTGAGAAAAAAAATAGAGATCTTGCAATAAACATATTTAAAAAATAATTAATAAAGGAGAATTTATAATGGATAATGAAAGTATAATTAATATGGATCCTAATATGCTATTTAGTCTTGTAAACATGAAGTTGAGAGATTTTTATTCTAGTTTAGATGATATGTGTGAAGATTTGGATTTAAACAAACAGAATCTTGAGAATAAGTTAGCTTCTGAGGGGTATATCTACTTAAAGGAAGAAAATAAATTTATTTTAAAATAATAGGATGTTTATTGTTTAATTGTGCGAATAAATATGGTAATATAGTAAAAGAGGTTCGTGTATTAAAGCCTCAAATAACAAGGATGTTAAGGAGAAAAATTATGAAAGTTAAAAAGGGTAAAATGATATTATTAGTGTTGGCATCTACTGCATTAGTTTCATCAGTTATAAAGGATAAATTGAACAAAGATAAAACTCAAGGACAAGAAAAGCAATAACATTATGGATATATTAAATTTAAGAATCATAGATGCGATACTTTTGATTTCTATAATGATAAATGTAGTTTTATTTGCAATAGTTTTGATTATGTTGAAAAATAGCAAGGTATTAAACAAAAATAATCAAGATAATAATGTTCCAGTGAAATTTTGTGATTCTGTTGAAAAAGTAGATAGTTTAATTTCTTTAGAAGAAAGATATAAAAAGAATAGCGAATTCCTTCTTTCATCAATTAATAGCTTTTCTATAGAAGTAAGTTGTTTAGATAGGACCATAAGATTTAATGAATCTGTTCCTCAATTTTTTGTGGATCATGTTGAAGATAATACTATAAGTTTTGATAATTTTATGAATTTAGTAGTTGAAGAAGATAAAGATAAACTTCGAAGCATATACATGAGTCTAGAAAAATTGGAGAAGATTGATTCTGGAATTGAGTTTAGAATAAAGAGTAACAATCAAGTTTTTTGGCTAAAATTTAGTTTGAATATTAACCATAGTGTAGATGCTGATAGGAATAATATTTTTGGTGTGTTAAGCGATAATAGCGAATTAAAAGAAAAAGAAAATAAAATCATATATATGGATTATTATGATACTGCAACTAGTCTTTATAATAAAAAATATTTGAAAAAATGTATTGTTGAGTATATTCAACAAAATGAAAATACAACTGCTGGAATTATTTTTGTCGATTTAGATAACTTCAAATATATTAACGATACTTTTGGACATGATTATGGGGACGATCTGTTAAAAAATGTAGCAAAAGAATTAAAAAAAGTAATTAATAAAAGCAATTTATTAAGTAGATTTGGCGGAGATGAGTTTGTAGTATTTTTACCAGAGATTAATAATATATTAGAAGTAGAAAAACTTGCTGAGAGAATAATGAGAATGTTTAATGACAATCACATGCGCGTAAGTGATGATATGATGCCATTAACAGCCAGCATGGGCTTAGCACTATATCCTAGTGATGGAAGTGATTATAAGGTTCTATTGAGAAATGCCGATGCAGCATTAAATAGAGCTAAGAACTCTGGAAAGAATAGATATCAAATATTTAATAATGAAATCTATAATGAAATGAAAAGAGAATATGAAATTGAAAAAGAACTTACAAAAGCTTTAGAAAGAAACGAATTATACGTTGAGTTTCAACCTAAAGTAGGATTATCTGAGAAAAGAATTATTGGATTTGAAGCCTTAATAAGATGGGAAAGTGCAAAACTTGGAAAGGTAAGTCCAGTAGAATTTATTCCTGTTGCAGAATATAGCAGACTTATTGTGCCTATTGGAAGATTCGTTATAGAAGAAACAGTTAAGAAATGTTACGAACTTATACAACACGGATATGATGATTTTAACATAGCATTGAACCTTTCAGAAATCCAATTAAGAGATAGTGAAATAGTGAATGACTTTATTAATATAACTAATATGTATGGAGTATCTCCAAAATATGTTGAGATTGAGATAACTGAAAGTTTATTAATGAAATCAATAGATAAAAACATAGAGATTTTAGTTAAGCTTAAAGAATTAGGCTTTAGCATAGTATTAGATGACTTTGGAACTGGATATTCATCTTTGAATTACCTTACAAGATTACCTATAGATGTGCTAAAAATTGATAGAAGCTTTGTTAATGATATTTTAGAAAGTACTAAAAGTAGATGTATAGTGGAAAAGATTATAGAACTTTCACACAATCTAGGTATTAAGGTAGTGGCAGAGGGTGTAGAAGAAAAGGATCAAGTAGAATATCTTAGAAGTATTTTGTGTGATTTTGTTCAAGGATATTATTACAGCAAGCCAATTAGTTTTCAAAAGGCTGTTGCATTAATGGATTCCTTAAGTATATAGGCATCATAAAAGAATAAGTAAGTTCATAGATTAGTCTATTTGGATTTGTTATTTAATTTAAGATGCATAAAGCAAAATTGTAGAGTGGCTTCAGTGCAAATTTATGCTGAGGTCATTCTTTTTGTTTAAATATTTATATATAATAATTTAACAGCAAGAAGTATCAAGTGAAACTTAATTCAGGTGGGGGTTGATCCCCATCTGAATCTTAGTTGAACTTATCCAGGAGCGTGTAGCCGTTATCTCCAACTTAAGCAGAAAACCTAAATCTATGATTTAGTGTTAATCGCTTACTCATCTGACTTTAGGAAGAGGAGTTTCATATAAAGTTGGAGTGTTACGGATGCTAGCTATCGGATAAAAAGTACGTATAAAGTTTAGAAAGAAATTTAAGATTACTGTATTACTATTAGTAGGAAATTTTTTAATATATTTAAATAATGAAAAATGAAATTTTAATATATAGTTTACACCAGAAGATATTAATTAGGAGGATGATTTTGTGCATAAGAAAATAGATTTAACGGAAGGCAAGATAGCAAATAAATTAGTTTTATTATCTCTTCCCATAATAGGTACATCTTTTATTCAGATGGGATACAATTTAACGGATATGTTGTGGCTTGGTAATTATAGTACAAAAGCTGTGGCTGCTGTTGGAACAGCTGGGTTTTTTACTTGGTTTGGAAATGCATTAGCTTTAATTGCAAAAACAGGAGCAGAGGTGGGAGTTGCTCAATCTATTGGTAAGAAAAATGAGGCGGATATAAAATCATATATACATAATGCAGTAAAAATGACATTAATCTTAGGGTTAGTGTATGGAATAATTTTATTTATTTTTAGATCATCTATAATTGATTTTTTTAAGATAGCAGACACAGAGGTTGTAAGAATGGCTGAAATATTCCTAGCAATTAGTGCTGTTGGAATTATACCCTTATTTATAAATCCAGTCTTCACAGGTATTTTTAATGCCTCTGGAGACAGTAAAACTCCATTTGTAGCCAATACAATTGGATTAATAACAAATATTACGTTAGATCCAATATTAATATATGGAGTGGGGCCAATTAAGAGCTTAGGCGTAATTGGTGCTGGAATAGCTACTGTAAGTGCTCAATTTTTAGTTACAATATTATTTCTATATGCCTTGAGTAAAAGAAGTGAATCATACTTCAAAATAAATGTAAGAGGTAAATTTAATAAACCCATTTTGAAAAATATTTTTAAGATTGGCTTGCCAGTAGCGATGCAGAATGGACTTTTTTCTTGTTTTTCCATGATAATTGGAAGAATAATTTCTCCATGGGGCTATGGTGCCATAGCAGCTCAAAAAGTAGGTTCTCAAATTGAAGCTATTTCTTGGTTGAGTACTGGTGGACTAGCTACTGCTTTAGGGGCATTTGTTGGACAAAACTATGGAGCTAGAAAAGGGAAAAGAATATATAAGGGATACTTTATAACAATAGCTCTCGCCGTAGCCATAGGTATTTTTGCAACCTTACTATTAATCTTTGGTGGAGAGGCTATATTTTCTTTATTCAGCAAAGAACCTCAAACAGTAGCTATCGGAAAATCATATTTAAGGATACTGGGCTTTTCTCAATTATTTATGTGTATTGAAATTACCACAGCAGGGGTATTTAATGGCTTGGGAAAAACAATTTACCCTTCTGTTATGTCAATAATACTTACAGGTTTAAGAATTCCTTTGGCACTATTTTTAGCTTATAGAACTTCTTTGGCTTTAGATGGAGTATGGTGGAGTATAAGTATTAGCAGTATTTTCAAGGGAATTGTAATAATTGTTATGTTATATTTCTTTATATACAAAAAGAATGTTGTGAGCAAAGAGGAAGCTGTTTAAAGTTTTGTGGAATATTTTGAAAATTTCAAATTTACTTATAAAAGTTATTGACTTGTACAAAAAATCATAATATAATGTGTTTAAGTATAACAAGAGAATATAAATTAATCGATGATGAGGAGAAGTATCTAAGATATAATGTTCAAGAGAGTTACCGATGGTGAGATGGTAGCACAGGAGTTTTAGTGAATGGGCCTCTGAGAATGAAGGCGAAAAGTTATGAGTAGCTTGAACGTGGTTTGTACGTTATAACAAATAGGATATGTTAGTATCTGAAAAAGAGGCATTTTAATGCAAGTTAGGTGGTACCGCGGATTTTATCTCCGTCCTATATTTATATATAGGACGGAGTTTTTATTTTATAATGAAAAATATTAAGGAGGTGTTATCCATGAGATGAACTGCTTTTATAGCAAGAAAAACTAAATATTATAACTTATTCAAATTAAAAAAATTAAAGCAAAATTTAGGAGGAATATATTATGAGTACAAAAAAAATCGTTATAAATTCTTTATTATTAGCAATAGGAGCAATTCTTCATGCAGTAACACCAGCACTAGGATTGCCAATGCAACCTGATTTTTCACTAACTATGCTATTTATTATTATTTTTATAAACTTTGGGGATTATAAAACTACTCTTGCATCTGGAATAATTACAGGAGTATTTACAGCACTTACTACAAAGTTTCCACTTGGACAAGTACCTAATCTAATTGATAAAGTTGTAACAGCAAATATTATTTTCTTTTTGGTATTGTTATTAAAGCCTAGAATGAATAAAAACTTGGCTATAGGTATTGTGATGGTTATTGGAACTTTAATAAGCGGAAGTATATTTTTGGAATCAGCAAGTATTTTAGTTGGATTGCCAGCAAGCTTTACTTTATTATTTACTACAGTAGTTATACCAGCTATAGCGATAAATTTAGTAGCAGGAATAATTCTATACAAGGCTATAGATATTTCTTTAAGCAGAGTGCTTATGGAGAAAAGCAAAGTTAAAACTTTGAGATAAAACGATAAGAACTAAAAAAGAGAACTGAATCAACAGTTCTCTTTTTTAGTTAATTTGAATTATTCATATTTTAATTTTATAAGAATTTCTTTGATTTCACCTTTACTATTCTTTCTAATCTTAAAATCACTGATATCTTTGAAATCATTATCTACTTGGTAAGTAAGTTCAGTAATTGTAGCCTTAGCTTTTTTTGCTAAGTCCCCATCTTCAACTACAACAAATCTTTCTTTTTTTGTTGTTATTTCATCTTGTAGATTATCTACTATAACGTAATATTTATCTCCTTCTTCAACAACAGAGTATTCTCTACCAATAGTAAGATTTTCACATAATGTGTTATTTATACATCTAACCTTCATCTTTAAACCCTCCCAAAAATAAATTATCAATTTATTTAAATATATCACAGTATTTGAATTAATTGAATAGATACTTAAGCTAAAATTTGAAAAAATAAATAATTTGTATCAATATACAAATTATTTAGTAAATGATTTGTATAATATGGAGATTAATAGAGGACATATATGAAGGTGTAGCATATTATGAAGTATGCAATGTTAAAAGAGGTGAGGAGTATGTATGTTTCAAAACATTCAATTATTAGCTTAGATGTGGGGCAAAGTACATGTGAAGATGTGAGTGATGAACAAAATAAAAGTGAAGAAAAATATGCAAAAGCAGTTTGTTACGAACTAACTGAAAAGTTAAGTAAATTGGGATATATAATCAAAGATTGTACACCTTGGGATAAAACTTTTAATACAGGAGGGGAGTCCTTACGTTACAGAGTTTCAAATATTAACTTAAGCAATTCAGTTCTTCATCTATCTATTCACTTCAACTGTGGTAAAGGAAGGGTTATTGAGTGTTGGGTTGGAAAATTAGGTGGTAGAGCAGAAAATTTTGCACAACAAATATGCTCCGAAATTTCTAAACTTGGTTATTATAATAAGAATGTAAAGTTTGAAGAATTGTATATCTTAAAATATACAAGAATGCCGAGCATTTTAATTGAATGTACTATGGAAAATTTGCAAGACGATCCTCAAAAACAGGATGTTTCTCAAATAGCAGATGCAATAATACAAGCCGTAACAAAATGCAAAGTTAATCCATCCTAAAATACTGTATTTCAGGATGGATTAGCATATAAATTAACAACATAATAAGTAAATAGTAAGGTAAGTACTAAATTACTATTTGCTTATTACACATTATATGTGTAGATTTTAGGAATATAACTATCTTTTTTTCTTTATAATTCTATAAAGTTCTTGAGTATCCTCATTCAATGTTTTAAAAGTATATCCATTATCTTTGTAGTATTTAATTACTATAGGTAGTGCTTCAGCTGAGTTTTTGTTTACAAAACCTGAATGCATAAGAACCACTGCTGTATCCTTTTTGCTTTGAGCACGCTTAGCAATTTTGCTTGCGGGCATTGAAGGATACATACCATCAGTAGAATCTACATTCCATTCAAAAACTTTAAGACCTGAATTATGAATTTTATCAATCATATCATTATTTAATTTATAGAAGGAGTTATTGCAGCCAAATGGAAACCTTAAGATATTTGTTTTAACTCCTGTGGTATCGTAGATTATATTTTGGCAGTCTACCATTTCTTTTAAAAAGTTTGCATTGCTGCCATACAAATTCTTTCTTAAGTGGGTGTAAGAGTGAAGTCCTACAGCATTACCATCATCAACAATTTTTTTTACTAAATCCTTTTGATATTCTATCTGACTACCAATTAGAAAGAAGGTAGCATGTACTCCGTTTTCTTTTAATGTTTTTAACATGCTTTCAGTTACTTTGCCGCCTGGACCATCATCAAAAGTTATGTAAACAACCTTTTGGTCATGAGCTACCTCTTTAGAGGCATCCTTCTTTCCTTCTATAGCTTGAGTTGGTACTGAAAAGGATGAAAACATAAAAAATACACATGTAAAAATAATAAATAAAGTTTTTTTCATTTCCGTCACTCCTAACATAAGTTATCAATATATTAGAATATCCAAAAGTAAAGAATTTATTATATAAATAATTTATTAATAAGAAAAAAATAAGAAATATTTAATATATTTTTCGGCAGAAAATGATATAATATTAAAAAATGATTATTAGAAAATGATTAAAAATAAGAGAGAGGTATTTTATGAATAAGTTTTTAAAGATTGCAACAGTATTTTTAGTAATATTTTTTATAATTGCTGTAGTTCTTAAGTTAATTCAAGTACTTTTACCAATAATACTTATATTAATATTAGTTGGATATATTTATAGCAAGTTTATCAAGAGGCCAATCAGCAATAAGAAACAAGAAAGTGACAGTTTTAGTTATGGAGATACCAATAATAGATATGAATCAGATGAAGACAAATATTCAAATAAAAAGGTAGTAGATGTAGAGTATAAAGATTTAGATTAATTTATAATAGAATATTTACTTTTAGAATAGTCACAACTTTTTCTTTTCTTTCATAAAATGTAAAGGAGACATAGAAAAAGGAGGCAGTTCTGTGAAAGTAGAAGATTTTTATGATATGAATTGTGAAAAAGGTAGTCTCATAATTTCAGTATGTATTACTGAAGATAATAGAACTATACCTTTTAGTGTAAAGATAAACTTATATAAATTAACTGGCTGCAAACCTGAGCTTGTAGCTTCACAGCAGACAGATTGTAATGGACAACTAGTTTTTAAAGGGTTAGATTATGGTTACTATAGGGTGGTAGAGGTTGTAAATAAACAACAGATTAAACCTAAATATATACCATGGAATGAGTTTGAAATAAATTCAGACAATCTATGGCATAATATAGAAATTATAAATACTAGAGTTCATCAAGAATGTAAAGATGAACATACTGAAAGCAATAAGTGTATATATAATGAGTTAGGAACAATTAAAGTTCACTCTATATTAGGAAAGTGCCTAAGAGAACCCATAGAAGGATTAGAAGTAGAGTTATTTAGATTAGAATGTTGTGAGCTTAAAGAAGCTGGGTGTAAGGTAACGAATGAAAAGGGAGTAGCAGAATTTCAAAGAATACCCTTTGGGAAATATGTAATAGTACAAAAAATAAATAAGTGCTATTTTACAACCCCGTGTTATATTAAAAGCCAACTAGTTGTTTTAGATAAGGACAATAAAAAAGTAAATGTGGTTGTAGTAAACAGCATAAAACAAATATGATCATTACATTGGAGTTGCTGCAGAATAATGATGAAGGTTACGATGAATTTGTTATTATTTTGTGTATGACTCCTTTTTAGCATAGCAATAATTTAAAAATTAGTTATAATATATATGTTCCAATAAATAAACTATATATTTGAGCATACTGTATAGTTATTGATACAGAAGGTTATTTAGAACTTATATATACGATTGAAGAAATATTGTTCATAAAAGTTGAAATTATGGAGAATTAAGATGGAGAGAAATGGAGAAGTGTAAGAATGAAAATTAGAGTTAAGTATTTTGAAGGTGCAACTAAGTTGAAAAAGATCCAAAAAGGAAATTGGATTGATGTATATGCCAACAAAGATGTGTTTGTTAAAGTTGGGGAAAGAGAAATGATTCCTCTAGGATTTGCTTTAGAGCTACCTCAAGGTTGGGAAGCTCATTTAGCTCCTAGAAGTTCAACATTTAAAACTTGGGGAATAATTCAAACAAATTCAGTTGGGGTTGTTGATGATACATATATAGGAGATAACGATCAATGGCACATGCCAATATATTGTTTGCAAGGTAAACATGAGGAGGCTTTGGCTGAACCTCAGAATAGGTCCTTAGACCAAAAAGAAGAAGGAACATGGATAAGAAAAGGCGACAAGATAGGTCAATTCAGAATAATGGAAGTTATGCCTGACATTGAATTTGAAGAGGTAGAATCCTTTGGAAATGTTGATCGTGGTGGATTTGGCAGCACAGGAGTAAAGTAGTAAATTAAAGTAAAAAATATATATAGTATAAGTACGATATATATGCCTAACTAGTTGTAAAAAATAGTTAGGCATATTTTTTTATTTTTTATCTATATGGAAACATTGTTTTTATAATGAGTTCCCCATTCAACCATAGAATCAAGTATAGGTTTTAAACTATATCCAAGTTTGGTTAATGTATAATCAACTCTTGGAGGCACTTCGGCATAAACTTTACGGATGACTAGTCCACTTTCCTCCATCTCTCTTAAATTTTGAGTAAGAACTTTTTGAGTTATAGAACCTACAGATTTTTTTAGTTCACCAAAACGCTTTGTTCCATGTCATGGATGCATAGATAATGCAATTCATTCTGCAGCAGGAATAGAGTTGCGAAATGAATGCAATGAATTAATGAATAAGCAAGGATTTTTAGAACCAACAGGAGGTGCTAAAGTTACTAATGCTTATAATCTTTCCTGTAAATATGTTATTCATACAGTAGGACCAATTATAAGTGGAAAGTTAAAAGATGAAGATTGCATTAAGCTTGAATCTTGTTACAGATCGTGTTTACAAATAGCTGTGGAAAATAATATAAAATCAATTGCATTTTGCTGTATATCCACAGGGGAGTTCTGTTTTCCAAAAGAAAAGGCGGCTGAAATAGCTATAAATACAGTAAATAATTTTCTAGATGATAATAATGAAAAAATAGAGAGGGTTGTTATAAATGTTTTCAAAGAAGAAGACCTTGAAATTTACAAAAACTTATTGGGATAATATTGGAGATGCTATAGAACTGATTAATAATGCTGATTGTATAGTGATTGGAGCTGGATCAGGACTTTCAGCGTCTGGAGGTATAAATTATGCAAATGAAGAACTAGCAAAAAGATGGTTTCCTAAATATTATGAAATGGGACTTAAGAGTATTCTTGAAATACAATCAGTGTTTTGGGAACTAACTGAGAAAAATGTACTTTCATATTGGGGATATTGGGCAAGACATATTCAAAATATTCGTTACAATATGCCTGTCACTAAACCTTACGAAATATTATTTGAGCTGCTAAAAGATAAAGAGTCCTTTATTTGTTCGACTAATGTAGATGGGCAATTTGAAAAAGCAGGATTCAAAAATGAAAAGATTTTTGCACCACAAGGAAATTATGGATTATTTCAATGTTCAAAGCCTTGTAACCAAGATGTTTATGATAATAAAGAAATGATAGATAAAATGATTAATAATATGGGAGATTCTTTAAAAATTAAGGAAGAAGACATTCCAAGATGTCCGAAATGTGGTGAATTTTTAGTCCCTAATCTTCGTGTAGATAATACTTTTGTGCAAAAGCCACATTTTATTAATGCATCTAAGTATGAAAAGTTTGTTAATGAAGCTAAAGTTAAAAAACTTGTGCTATTAGAATTAGGAGTAGGATATAATACACCTGGAATTATAAGATATCCTTTTGAGAATATAACATATAACTTTCCTCAAAGTAATTTAATAAGGATTAATATGAGTAATGCAGAAATACCTATGGAAATTGAGGGGAAAGCAGTAGGCATATCAGCGGACATAGGTAAGGCATTAAGTGATATACTTAATTATTCATGTGAAAATATAGAAATAGAATAGGAGATAGCTTTTATGAAGAAAGCTATACTAATTTATTATAAGACTGAGAAGCTTGTTGCTTAAAGACAAGCTTCTTTTTGTTATATAATATTGCATTTCCATAGTATCCTATTGGAAACTATGATTCTTTAAGGTGCTTATACCACTTTAAAGTGCGTACTTCACAGTATTAATTCATCCCTTTATAATAAAAACATAGGAAGTGGCCACTTCGTACAATAAGGAGCTTAGAGAATGAGTTTTAAAGAAATTATAAAAAATGTTTTTGGAAATAAAGGAGATAACAAAATGAAAGAAGTAATAGAATTTTTACAAGCAAATCCAGTTCAATATTTAGCAACAGTAGGCCGTGATGGAAAAGCAAAATGCCGTCCATTTATGTTCTGTTTAGAACAAGAAGGAAGGTTATGGTTTTGTACAAATAATACTAAGGATGTTTACAAAGACATGCAAGCAAAGCCTGAAATAGAAGTATCAGTTTCAAGTCCAGAATACGCTTGGATCAGATTAAGTGGAAAAGCTGTATTTGAAAATAACATGGCTGTTAAAGAAGCATGTATGGCAAATCCTATAGTAAAGGGACAATATAATGAAGCTTCAAACCCAATTTTTGAAGTATTCTATTTAGAAAATGCAAAAGCAGTAATAGCAGATTTCTCTGGTAACCCACCAAAGGAATATAGTTTATAATATAAATAACATACAATCTTCAGGGCAAGGTGACTCTTATTGAGGAGATCTCAACTAAGCAAGAATTCCTGACCGGTGGTGATTAGTCCACGAGCCTAAGTATTGGTTGATTTGGTGTAAATCCAAAACCGACGGGATAGTCCGGATGAAAGAAGATGGTTACGTTTCAGCATGAAAATAATTTTCACAGAGAAAATAAAATTACTCTTGTGAATATGAAAAAAGCCTTGAAATATATTTCATTTCGGGGCTTTTTGTATTAAATGTCCCCATATTAAAGAATATTATTTAGGGAGAAATAGGAGCAGATGTATGGAAACAAGAGATTATTTAAGGATGTTAAAAGATGAAATACACTCAACAGTATTTGCAACAATAGATGAACATGGATTTCCCCAAGCTAGAGTTATAGATATTATGCTTGTGGATGATAATAGTTTGTATTTTATTACAGCTAAAGGAAAAGAGTTTTATCACCAATTAATGCAAAAACAGTATGTGGCTATAAGTGGAGTGACTGTTGGTGAGAGTTCATTAAACAAGAAGGCAATTTCTCTTCGGGGAAAAGTTAGAAATGTGGGGCAAGAATTATTGCATAAGGTGTTTGAAGTAAATACATATATGCATGACATTTATCCAACAAAAGAAAGCAGAATGGCTTTAGAAGTTTTTCAATTGTATGAGGGGCAGGGTGAATATTTTGACTTATCTACAAAGCCTATAACAAGAGATTCTTTTGCATTAGGAAAAAAGGTAGAGATAAAAGGTGGGTATTTTGTTACAGATAAGTGTAGGGGATGCAAGATATGTTACTCGAAGTGTCCTCAAAAATGTATTGATATATCTGTAAAGCCAGTAGTAATTAATCAAGAAAATTGTTTGCATTGTGGCAATTGTATATCAGTATGTCCATTTGGTGCAGTTAGAAAGAGAGAAAGAATATAAAGTAAAGGTCAGACAAGTGTAGATATACTGTCTGATCTTTACTCTATTAAGTGAAACTTGATTCCGGTGGGGTTTGATTCCCATCTGAATCTTAGTTTAGCTGAGTATCTAATTCCTCCCATTCTTCATAAAGTGCTTCAATTTCAGAATTTAATTCAGCTATTTTTTTATTTACTTTTCCGCATTCCTCAGGATTTGAATAAACTTCTTCTAAGCATAATTGAGCATTTAAATTTTCTAATTCTTCCTCATTTTTAGCTATTAGTTTTTCCACTTCCTTAAATCTTAAAACTACTTTTTTAGATTCTTTTTCTGCTTCTCTTTTTTTCTTTCTTTCTTCTTTTAATTGAGTTTTAGTTTTACCATTTACAGAACCATCATCTAAGTCTTCAAATCTATTAGGATTATTCTTTTTATCAATATAATAATTATAGTTTCCAAGATAAGTTTTTATTCCGTCTTCATTTAGTTCGTAGATTTTTTCAATTACCTTGTTTAAGAAATATCTATCATGGGAAATTACAAGAAGAGTTCCATCATAATTAAGGATAGCATCTTCAAGAGCTTCACGGGATAGTATATCCAAATGATTAGTAGGCTCATCCAATAATAAAAAGTTAGATTGTGACAGAATTAATTTTAATAAGTTTATTCTACAACGTTCGCCACCACTTAAATGACTGATTTCCTTAAATACATCTTCACCTTTGAATAGGAAGGAAGCTAATACTGTTCTTACCTCTGTAGTGGTTAAGTTAGGAAAGGTGTCCCAAACTTCATCAATTATAGTTTTATTTATATTTAAATCAGATTGCTCTTGATCATAGTAACCTATATTAACATTTCTGCCTAAAACTTTACTTCCGCAGTCAGCATTTATTTTATCCATAAGTATTTTCAGTAATGTGGTTTTTCCTCTTCCATTTTCACCGATTAAAGCTATTTTTTCTCCTCTTTTTATGTCTAAAGAAAGGTTTTGGAATAAGACTTTATCTCCATAGCTCTTTTTTAAGTTTTCTACATGAAGAACATCATTTCCGCTCTTAACTCTAGTTTCAAACTTAATTTTGCTAGCAGAAGTTTGAACTACTGGTGAATCTAATCTGTCAATTTTAGCAAGGGCTTTCTCTCTACTTTCAGCAGCTCTTATGCTTTTTTCTCTATTGAAGGAACGGAATTTTTCTATTATCTCTTCTTGACGCTTAATTTCAGCCTGTTGAAGATTATATGCCTTAACCTGAGCTTCAATATCCTTCTCTCTTAGCTCTATAAACTTTGAGTAAGGTGCATTATAACTATAAATTTTTCCGCCACGTAACTCAAAGGTAGAAGTTGTTACTGAATCAAGGAAAAATCTATCATGAGATATTACAAGCACAGTACCTTTATATGATTTTAGGTATTCTTCTAACCATTCTATGGCAAGCAAATCTAAATGATTTGTTGGTTCATCCAGAAGAAGAATTTCAGGTTTTATTAGTAGAAGCTTACAAAGAGCAACTCTGGTTTTTTGACCACCACTTAAGGTAGATACTTCTTTGCTATAGTCTTCTTCAGAGAATCCTAAACCTTTTACAACTTTAGAAATTTCCCCTCTGTAAGTATATCCACCTCTTTTCTCAAAAAGTTCTTGAGATAGAGTATAGTCTTTAATTAACTTTTCGTGATATTCAGCATTTGTTTCATCATAAGGTTCATTTAATTTTTGCTCTAGTAGTGATATTTTATCTTGAAGTTTTGTTAGGTCTTCAAAAACAGATAACATTTCATCATAGATGGTGTTTTCAGATGAAAGATCTAAATGCTGAGATAGATATCCAACACTTTTATTTTTATCTATAAAAAGCTCACCATCATCGTAGGAAAGTTCTTTCATTAATATTTTAAATAGAGTTGATTTACCTTCGCCGTTAGCTCCAATCAAACCTACCTTATCATTATCATTAATAGAAAATGTAATGCCTTTTAATATTTCATCTATACCATAACTCTTAATTAAATTTTTACAACTCAGTACTATCATAACTTTTTACTCCTCTGTTTTTCGTAAGTATCTATGCAGCTAATATTGCAGCATTTTTAAACAACATCAGCCTTGTTGCTCTAATAGTACTATTATACTATGTAAGAAATATATTGACAAACAATGAGGGTAAAACAATAGGAGTTAAATAGATTTATTTAACTCCTAAGAGAAATTAATAATTTTTATTATCTTTGTAAATAGCTGTTCTAATACTATTTGGCATGGTAACATCACCCAAAATAAAAATAGTATAGTGATTGTTAGGCTCAAATAATGTACTTGGGTGTTTAATAGATTTTAGATTGTAATTATTATCATATATATTGAAGCAACATTCTTCATCAGGAAGAAGAAAATAGTTTGTAATTTCTTTATATTTAACATATTGAAAAAGAGGTTTTCCATCTTCTAGAGCGAGCGTTAATAAAGGTGAATATGCTAATAGGTTAACAAATTTAATTGAAAGCGAGTATCTTAAATTAGAAGGTATATCATCTATTATAGGGAAAATATGAAATTTATTATTTTCCTCGAATATTGCTAGTGTATAAATTTTTTTCCCTAAGAAATTTAATGCATTTTCCAATAATGGTTTGGTATTATCCCCACTTTTATATATAGTTATTTTGGAATTATATACGGGAGCATGAGTATAGGGAGTGCTCTCACCAAAACCAAGTTTAGTTTGAATAATAGAATTATCTATATATACATCAATAGCGTCTACATAAGGGCAAGCGTTAAGTATTCGTATAGGTGAAGTTGAGTTTGGAAGAAAATCATAATTACTATTAGAATTAATATTATTTTCTAAGTTAGATTCAGGGAGAGTTTGTAGGGCATTAGGCTGAGGGACTAAAGATGAGAAATTTAGCTTATTATTTTCAAATAGAGAGTGGGTAGTTTCTTCTGAATCAGTATTCATATGCTGACAGGGGCATCCTCTATTAAAATCTAGGTAGGATAAGAACGCAAATTTTATATCATCATCATTAGATTTTAGCGTCATATATTTTTCATCTGGAAACATAGGTTCACCTCAATAAATATTTTATATAAATATATGATTAGAATATTTCAATTTTTACTTATTTTTATTTTTTAGGTACAGAATTAATTAATTTTAATAGTATATAGTGGAGGTAATGTATATGTTAATGAAGGATATTATTAATTGTAAAGATTTATTTGTTGGGCTTGATACCTTAGTTCCTAATACTAATGGCGAAAATGTAAGATACATCAATTTTGATAATGCAGCTACAACACCACCATTTAAAGAAGAGTTAAAGGTTTTAGAAAACTATATGAACTACTATTCCTCAATAGGAAGAGGTAATGGCTATAAGGCTAAAATAAGTACTGAAATTTATGAAGAATCCAGAAATAGGGTGAAAAAGTTTTTTAATATAGACAATAATGATAGTTACACAGTAATTTATGGAATGAATACAACTGGGTGTATGAACTTATTAGCCAATACTTTAATTGATGATAAAAAAGATATAATAATTGCAACAAGAATGGAGCATCATTCTAATGATTTGCCATGGAGAAGGGTAGGAACAGTTAAATATGTGGAAGTAGATGAAAAGGGTAAATTGAAGTTAGATCAATTTGAAACCCTAGCCAAAAAATATGCGGGTAAACTTAAGGTTATTACTGTTAGTGGTGCATCTAATGTTACAGGGTATATTAATGATATTAATTACGTTGCAAGGATTGCGCATAAATATGGAGCTATGATGGTGGTTGATGGAGCACAGTTAGTTCCACATAGGAAAATAAATTTAAACAAAAAGAATTTTGAAGAAGAAATAGATTATTTGGTTTTTTCAGCTCATAAAATGTATGCTCCTTTTGGAACTGGTGTTATTGTGGGAAAAAAGACTCCCTTTATTAAAAAAGATTCTTCTATGCCAGGGGGAGGAACTGTTGATATTGTTGGACATGATAGAGTATTTTGGTTAGATCCTCCAGAAAAAGTGGAGGGGGGAACTCAAAATATAGTTGGTGTGCTAGCTTTAATGATATCTATGGATGAGGTTGAAAAGATAGGTTTTGACTTGATGGAAAAGCAGGAAAGTTTACTTCGAGATCATTTTACTGACGAAATAAAAGCGATGAAAAATATTAAATTATATTATGACACAGATGAAAAAAATAGGTTAGGAGTATGCGGATTTAATATAGAAGGGATATATCATGAGGTATTGGCAGAATACTTGGGAAAAGATTGTTCAATAGGTATAAGAGATGGCTGTTTTTGTGCACAGCCTTATGTGAAGAAAATTTTAGGAATAAGAGATCAGGATACCTTTGTTTTAGCTTATGATAAAACTTTAAAATCACCTGGGATAGTAAGAGTTAGCTTTGCACCCTATAATACTATTTCAGAAGTTGATTATTGTTTGGAATGTATTAATAGATTTATTAGTAAAAAAAGATAGGTGTATATTAATAATAGCTGACAAAACATATAAGAAATTCATATGTTTTATCAGCTATATTTAAATTGTATATTAAATTATGTATTTTGTAGCACAAAGTGTTAGTTAGTAGGTAAGGATACAAAATACATATATTTAAAAGCTAGTAGTATATAAGACTATCTACTAAATACCCTGTATTTAGGTAAATAGTTTTCAATTATTAAATTAGGTTCATCAACAATAAGAGGTCTTAAGTATTTTAAACCTTCTTTAGTAATAAAGTTTCCTTCTTCATTTATCCATTCAGTAGGGAAGTATTTAACTTTATTAGCTACATCTTTAGCCTTAACTAAAAATGTAGAACTCTTATATGGCATGTTAGCATCGCGCTTAATTGCTACCATGTAACCAGAATTGCCATCCTTTGCATAATTCAAAGCTTCTCTGCCAACCATAGCTGCTTCATCAATGTCTGTTTTAGAAGCTATATGCATTGAACATCTTTGCAATACACTAAGTTCAAGAACCTTTACTCTATGAGTAATTTCTTTATCTATAATTAAATCTTTTAGGTAATTTCCTACACCGCCTAGTTGAGTATGACCAAATTTATCGTGAGCCTTCTTTGAATTTAGTGAAGTAATAAAGTCACCATCTTCGTTTTTTAGGCCTTCTGAAGCAACTATATAAACATGTTTTTTCTCTTTATAAAGTCTAGCTACATCTTGAAGAAATTTTTCAGTATCAAAAGCAACTTCTGGTAAGTATATTAAATCAGCCACTGGTTTTCCATCAACAGTTGCAAGAGCACTTGAAGCAGCTAGCCAACCAGTATCTCTTCCCATGGTTTCAACAATAAAAACACCATTATCTATATATACTGTAGAATCTAAATAAGTTTCTAATGTTGAAGTTGCAATAAATTTTGCAGCACTTCCAAACCCAGGTGTATGATCAGTGAACATTAAATCATTATCTATAGTTTTTGGAATTCCTATGAACTTAATGTCTATATTTTTTTCTTCAGCATAAGCACTTAATTTTGCAATAGTATCCATAGAATCATTGCCGCCTACATAGAAAAATGCTTTAACATCTAATTCATCTAAGATGTTCATTAGTTCTGTATATTCTTCTTCATTTTCAGTAAAATTTTTAAGCTTATATCTGCAAGAACCTAAGCCTGAAGATGGAGTGTATTTAAATGTTTCTAATTGATCTTTAGTTAATTCTGAAAGATTTATTATGTTTTTATCTAAAATACCTTCAATGCCGTTTAAACCAGCAAATACATTATTAAAAATTTTTAAATCGTTGTTAGCTTCAACTAATCCTGCAACACTAGAATTTATTACAGAGGTTGGACCACCTGATTGAGCTATTATACAGTTCATTGAAATCTCTCCTTAAACACAATAATAATTACATAATAGTATATATGTGATATACAATTCAAATATAATTGCTACACTATTTAATAATATACACTAAAATAGACATAAAATAAAGCATTTTTTAAAAGAATGTAATCTATTATATATTTTAAGTGTAAAAAAATAGCTAATTATAAATAGTCAGCATATTTTTAGAGTATTAAAAATACAAATAATTAAGAAATAAATATGGAGGAAAAATTGTGGATTATAGTAGGTTGATTTTAATTGCGCTTGCATTATCTATGGATGCTGCAGGAGTATCATTAAGCTTAGGTATAGGGGGAAACTTAAAGAGAAAAAGTAAAGCTCTCTTTGCATTATCTTTTGGATTCTTTCAATTTTTATGTACATTTATAGGCGCATACTTAGGAGTGTTATTTAGTGAGCATTTCGTTGCGATTCCCTGCATTATTGGAGGGATGATTATATCTACTGTAGGTGTATTTATGATAAAGGATGGTATGCAGGAAAAAGAGCAGCCATTAGTAGATAAACCTCAGATGTATTTTATATTGGGAATTTCCGTTAGCGTGGATGCTTTAGTGGTAGGGTTTACAATATTTCAGAATTTAAGGCAGATAAAATTGTTACTTTGGAATACTGGTGTAATTGGAGTAATAACTTTAGTTATATCAATACTAGCATTTATTTTGGCTGAAAAAATAAAAAGTATATCATTTATCGCAAAATATGCTGATTATATTGGAGGAATAATTCTATTTTTATTTGGAATGAAAATGATTTTTTCCTAAGAGGTTTTAAAATATGATTAAAAGAAGTGACTTTTATTATTTTTGTAAGCTTGCTTTTTGCTTTACAGTAATAGTAGTACTATCAATGGAATTGATTTTAAAGCTTCCAAGATCTATATTAATAGTCCTTAACAATGTTGATATTATAATTGGAATTTTATTGCTTTTAGATTATGTAATAGAATTTTTCTACACACAAAACAATTTGAATTTTATAAAAATGAATATTATTGGCTTTTTAGCAGTAATACCAACTGATATTATTGTATTATTGTTTTGCATTCCAAGCCTTTCAGAATATATTGTTACCTATAAGATTATTAAATTTGTTAAGCTTATTAGAATCATGATATTAATTGAACTTTGCAGAGATATACTAAATAGGTTAATAAAAATAACTTTATTTATGTATTCTATTATAGGAACCTTTATCACCACTTATATTGGAGCTATAGGTATAGAAATTGCAGAGGGAATAAGTTTCGAGGATTCCTTGTGGTGGAGTTTTGTAACAGCAACTACAGTTGGATATGGAGACATAACGCCTACAACTATTTTAGGAAAATGTATAGCTTCAATTTTAATAGTAAGTGGGACTGTTTTTATCAGTATATTGACAGGAACAATAGTTGCAAAGGTTATGAAGAAAACCAATAAAGATCAAGATTATAAGAAAAAAGTGATTTCTGAAATTAAAGAAAAACTAGATGATTTTGATGAGTTAAGTGAAGAGGAGATAAAACAGATTTATAATGTGCTTAAAGGTTTGAAAAAATAAAGTTTTTATAGATAATATTAAGAAATTCCTTTAAATTGTGTTATAATTATGTTTATTATAAGGAGAAAGTGGGTAATTGTATGGATGCTGATAGTTTCTTTAGACAGAAGAACTTAAAAGTTACAAAGGCTAGAGTATATATATATATGTTATTGGCTAAAAGTTCAGAGTCACTTACAGCAGAATATATTTATAGTAAGAGCAAAGAGGATGGTATAGATATCAATTTATCAACAGTATATAGAACTTTGGAAATATTTGAAAAGAAACATATTATAGAAAAGTTTAATATAGGTGAAAACAGTCATCTTTATTCATTGATAAAGGAACAACATAAACATGTTTTGCAATGCAGTTTATGCCATAAAGAAATAGAAGTTCCATGTCCAATGAAGCAAATAGAAGAGTTAGTAAAAAATCAAACTGGATTTACATTAACTGAACATACTCTTAAGCTTAAGGGGATTTGTGAGAAATGCTCGAAAAAGAAAGAATAAAAATAGTAAGATAAAAAGAACTTATCCAAGTTAATATGGATAAGTTCTTTTTAATCTGATTTTAAAATTGAACCGAGAATTATTGATATAACCAATGTAGCTACAGTAGTTAATGCTATTGTTCCTCCAGGGGCACTATCGTAACGAAAAGAAAACATTAAACCTAAAAATACATCTACAATACCTAATATTATAGAAATGATCATTGTTTTAAAAAAGCTTTGCCTAAATTGCATAGCAGCTGCTACTGGAATTACAATTATAGATGAAATCACAAGAATTCCCATAATCCTAATTGACATTGAAATAGTTACACCAACTACTATTGTAAATAGATAATTTATAAGTTTTACATTTATACCAGCAATTCTTGCACCTTCTTCATCAAAGGTAACATAAAGCAATTTCTTGTACAAAATTCCAAGGATTAATAAGCACACAATTGAAGCAATTATGATTAGTAGTATATCTTCTGCAGATACAGTCAAAATGCTACCGAACAAGTACGAACTAACTTTTACCGAAGTTTTACCTGTGCTAACCAGAATTATTGCAATGCCTAAACTTAAGGTTAATATTATGTTCATTACTAGTTCACTGTACTTTTTAAAATAACCTCTTAGGAACTCAATTAGTACAGCACAAATAGTTGTAAAAACTAAAGCGGTCAGTATTGGATTGTAGCCTATTACTAAACCAATAGCCACTCCAGCAAAGGATGAATGGGACAAAGTATCTCCAATCATTGAATATCTTTTTAATACCAAAAAGAGACCTATTGAAGGGCAGAGAATTGATAAAAATAATCCTGCTGTAAAAGCATTTCTCATAAATTGTAAACTAAACATGGCTTGTAAATCTTGCATAGGAACTAATCTACCTTTCTTATATATTGAGTGCTATTATTTAAGGAATCTGCATATTCTTCAACAGTATAAAGTGCAGTAGCTCCTTCTGAAACCTCTAGAATATGTGTGGAATATTTTAATGCTATAGGTATGTTATGCTCTACAGATAAAATAGTCATGTTTTTTTCTGTATTGAATTTTTTAATTAGAGAGTAAATTTCTTTTTGAGCTTTTGAATCAACTCCTGTACTCATTTCATCTAAAATTAGCAATTCTGGATTTCCCATAAAAGCACGAGCAATCAATACCTTTTGATATTGACCTCCAGAAAGGCTACCTATAAGCGAATTAAGTTTTTCACTCATATTTACTTCATCTAATGCTTTTTTTAAGCTTTCCTTTGGAAGCTTTAATGTGCTTAAATGACAATTCAATATTTCTTTTACGGATATTGTGAACTGTGAGTTGAAACTGTCCAATCTTTGAGGCACATATCCAATATTTTTTGTTTCAATTTCTATGTCACCAGAAGTTGGTTTAAGTTGTTTTAATATAAGTTTTACTAAGGTAGTTTTTCCGCTACCATTACTACCAACAATAGATACATAAGAACCCTTTGGGATAGTAACATTTATATTTTCTAATTGATTTATTTTCTTATTATAAGAAAAACTTAAGTTTTTTATATTTATCAAAAGTATCACTCCTAAATTCATTGCAACTACTATTATATAACTTAATGCAAATAATTTGCAATGCCTAGGAACGCCTTATTGAAAATAATCATAAACAGTACCTAATTTCCATGAATCATTTTCTGCTTTTGTAAAATATGCCTTATAAGTTACAGATTCATGGGGTGTTTTTTCTTTTGCGCCAGTGACTTCAACCACAGCAGTTTTCTTATCACAGAATGTAAGCTTCATAGAACTTATTTTGAGCAATTTTTTACTATTAAATATGCTTTCAGTCATGTAATACTCGGTAGCTTTATAAATATCAGTACAAATACTATCAACATGTTTGATCCAAAGTGCACTTATAATAATGGTAATAATAATAGTGATAGTTGAAACTTTAAATATAAAAAGCTTGAACTTTAAAAGTCTTTTTGATTTTTTTCTTGCCATTGTATCACATCCTTAAAATAATTTAATAATATAATAGCACTATTTCCAGAAAAATTCCAATTAGTCGTAATATTTACTTATCTAAAATGAAACACTATAATGTAATTATTAAAAATTATTTAGAATAGTTTGGAAGTTATTAAATAACTTAACTTTAGGAGGAAGAACATGGAGTTTCAATCATTGGTATTAATAGAGAGAGATAATGAAGGACATTTCGTAAGGGAGCTATCAAGTTATAAGATTAATCCAGGAGCTGTATATGCAAAAAAATTCTATATGCAAAATGATAAGGTGTACTTAGAATTTCACACTGATAAAGATGTAGAAGAATGGGAATACACAGCAATTTATGATTTGTTTGATATTGAAGCTTTTGAAAAAGCAGGATTAGATATTGAAGAGTTAGATGATGAGTACAATCCTACTTGGAAAGTTTGTTTTGATTTTTATGAAGATCATTTAGAAATGGAAGAAAAATTAAATTCTATATTAGATTTAGTTGAAGATAAAATAGAGGAGGTTCTACAAAATATAAAGGGGAAAGAAGAACAATATCAATAATAAAAAGGGAGCGATAATGATGGGTGAAGTAAAAAGACAAAAATTAAGAGAGGAAATAGACGAAAAGTATAAATGGAAAGTTGACAAGATTTATGAAAGTGTTGAAGCTTTTGAAAAGGATTTTGAAATTCTTAAGGCAGAGGCTCCAAAACTAAAAGAGTACCAAGGAAAACTAAAGGATGGAAAAACTATATACGAATTTCTAAAGGCTTCAGAAAAGTATAGCAGATTGGCTGAGAAGCTTCTTATGTTTGCATACTTAAGATGCTATGAAGATACTTCAAATTCAAAATATCAAGCATTAAAGACTAAAGTTGACATATATCTTGCAGAGTTTGGAAGCTATATAGCATTTTTTGAACCAGAAATACTAGCTTTACCAACAGAAGAATTAAAGAATATTATAAAGAATACTGAAGAACTTAAAGAATTTAATTTTATGTTTGACACATTATTAAGCCAAAAGGAGCATGTCCTTTCAAAAGAAATAGAAGAGGTTTTAGCATTAGCTTCTGATTCAATGCAAGCTCCTGACAATATAAGAAGTATGCTTGCTAATGCAGATATGAGATTTTCTATTATTAAAGGAGAAAATGGAGAAGAAATTCAATTAACTGAAGAAAATTATTCATCTTTAATAAAAAGTAAGGATAAATCTGTTAGAGAAGCAGCATTTAAAGCATTATTTGGTGAATATAAAAAACTAGAAAATACTTTTGGAACAGCCTTAATAAGTTCAATAAAGAATTTTATATTTAATGCAAAAGTTAGACATTATAAATCTGCTTTAGAAGCTTCATTAAAGCCAAATAACATTCCTACAGAAGTATATAAGAGTGCAGTTAAAACTATAAATGACAATTTAGGATTACTTCATAGATATGTTAAGTTAAAGAAGAAGCTATTAAATTTAGATGAAATTCACATGTATGACTTATATGTACCAGTTACAGATTACAAGAGTGAAGAAATACAATTTGAAGATGCAGTAGAAATAGTTAAAGATGGATTAAATCCATTAGGAAAAGAGTACCTTAATATATTTGATGATGGTGTTAAAGCTGGCTGGATAGATGTATTTGAGAATAAGGGTAAAAGAGGAGGGGCCTTCTCATGGGGTTCTTATGATACTATGCCATATGTTCTTTTAAACTATAACTATGAACTTAATGATGTATCAACTTTAGCACATGAAATGGGGCATTCAATACATTCATATTATTCAAGAAAAGAGCAGCCATATCAATATCATAATTACTCTTTATTCTTAGCGGAAGTAGCGTCTACTACAAATGAAATATTATTGATTAATCATTTAATAAATAAGGCTGAAGATAGAGAAAGAAAACTATATTTAGTAAATCAACAATTAGAACAAATAAGAACAACAGTATTTAGACAATTGATGTTTGCTGAATTTGAATTAGTTTCTCATGAAGAGTTAGAAAAAGGTAATGCATTAACACCAGAAGACTTCAATAAAATATGGCATGATTTAAATGTTAAGTATTTTGGGGAAGAAATGGTTGTGGATGAAGAAATAGATATAGAATGGGCAAGAATTCCTCATTTCTTTAGTGATTTCTATGTATACCAATATGCAACTGGTTATTCAGCTGCTAATGCTTTTGCAAATAACATTCTTGAAAATGGAGAAGCTGCAGTTGAAAAATATAAGGGTTTCTTAAAGGCAGGAAGTTCAGATTATCCAATAAAAGTGCTTCAAAAGGCAGGGGTAGATATGCTTACTCCAGAACCAGTAGAAGCTACTATGAAAACTTTTGAGAGCTTATTAGCAATACTTGAAGAAATAATATAAATTAATAAAATATTTTCAAGGGATATTCCTAAAACAAGGAATATCCCTTCTTTGTTATCATATATGTTGAAATTGAACGATAAAGAACAATATTTTTCAACTTATAATTCAATTAAAATGTGATATTTTTTTTACAAATTAATTTTATAAGTATTATATAAAAACGTATACAAATATAAAATAATAAAATTTTTTGAAAAAGTTCGCTAAAATGACGATTATTTTAAAAAGCATATGAAAAAAGTTACTAAAATTTACATTGACTATTAGTCATAAAATAAGTATAGTATTATTGTACTGAGTAGTCAGTATAATTCTCATGGGGGTTGATAGGATGAATTTTCTTCAAATTGCAGGGAATGATATCAAATGCATTTTCAAGAATAGAATCATCAGAGTATCCATTATAGCAATAATAATTGTTCCGTTGTTGTATTCATTGCTATATTTAGATGCCTTTTGGGATCCTTATGCAAGAGTTGAACAACTGCCTATAGCAGTAGTTAACTTGGATAAAGGCGCCAAATTAGATGGTGAAGATAAAAACTATGGAAATGACTTGATTGAAAACCTAAAGAAAAATCATCAAGTGGGTTGGAAATTTGTATCAGAAAGTGAAGCCAATTCAGGACTTGATGGAAAAAAATATTATGCTAAATTACAGATACCAGAAGATTTTTCTGCAAATGTCACAGCAGCAAAAACAGGTACTCCAAAGGTTTCAAACTTACAGTTTGTAAGTAATGATAAGAAGAACTTTTTAGCTGCTCAGATTAATGGTAAGGTAGAAGTAATACTAAAATCAGAGATAGTTAAAAATATATCTGAGAATTATGTAAAAGTTACATTTGACAACTTATACAAAGCTAAAGATGGTATGATTAAAGCTGCCGATGGTAGTGGACAGTTATATGATGGTTTAAACACATTAAATGGTAAGATACCAGAATTAGCAGATGGTGCTTCTCAATTAACAGATGGAGCATCACAATTATATGATGGACAAATTAAACTTAACAATGGAATAGTTAAGGTTGATGATGGCTTAAACAAATTAAACAAAAAGATGCCAGAATTAACAGATGGAACAACAAAGCTATATAACGGACAAATTACGCTTAATGATGCAATAAAGGCTGTTGGTAGTGGTGTAGTTAAATTGAGTGGTAGTATGCCAACATTAGCAGATGGTGTTAATAAGCTATCAGATGGTTCATCACAATTATATGCTGGTCAAATCGCACTTAACAAAGGATTATTTCTTGCAGATGATGGTTTAAACAGATTAAACAAAAAAATGCCAGAATTAACAGATGGAACAACACAGCTATATAATGGGCAAATTGCACTTAACAATGGATTAAAATTTGCAACCACACAATTAAAGTCAGGTGCAAATGATTTGAATGTTGGAGCTTCTCAACTAAAAGATGGTATGGGAGCTTTGAAATCTAAATTGCCAACATTAGCTGAAGGAGTTGGACAGCTAAATGATGGAGCTTCAAAATTAGACGCAGGTAGCCATGGATTATATGCAGCATTTTCATCTCAAAGTGAAGATCTTGTTAATCATCCTGAAAAAATTGGACTTTATCAAGCAATTAGTTTGTTAAAGCAAGGTGCTGATTCTGCAAATTCAAAATTACAGTCTCCTGAAACAAAGAAGAATACAGCCTTATTGTACAAAGGAAGCGATGCTTTAGCATCAGGAATATCAAAAACTAAGGATGGAGTACATGAACTTATTAATGGAGTGCAATCTACATCTGACGTTATGAAGTCAATAGGGCAAGAACTAGCTGTTGCTAGTGCAGCAACTACTGTTGATGAGAAAAATGCTCAAATAAACAAAGCTTTAGCACAGTTACAAGCATTACAAAAAGCTAATGCAGACAACAATACTGATGCTAAGATTGCAGCATTAAGCAGTGGTGTAGATACATTAAATGAACAAGGACAAACTTATACTAATGGTGTTAAAACTTTAATAGGTAGTGTTTCAGATCTTAGTACAGGGATAGGAACAATGAGTTCAAGTCTTGATTCATTAGAAGCAAAATTAAATGAAAATAATAAAGATTCATTTGGAGCTGGATTAAAGGCTCTTGCACAAGGAACTTCAGATTTGAAAACTGGGGTTGTAACAATGCAATCAAAGCTTCCAGAATTAAATGGGGGAGTACAAAAGCTAGTTGATGGTTCTGCAAAGTTAAATAAAGGAACAAGTGATTTATATGCATCAGCAACTGGATTAGCAGATGATTCAGGTGGATTACTTGCAGGTTCAAAAAAATTGGTTGATGGACAAACTCGATTATATCAAGGAATCGTTAAATCAAATACGAAGGAACCAACTTTAAAAGAAGCAATTCCACAGTTAGCAGTAGGAGCAAACCAATTACTTGCAGGTTCAAACAAACTAGTTAAAGGACAAACTCAATTATATGGTGGATTGAATCAATTCAATTCAAGTGTTCCAACATTAAAAGATGGAGTTTCACTATTATCTGATGCTCTTTCAAGAATAGCAGATGGATCAGATGCTTTAGTTGCTGGACAAACTAGATTATATCAAGGAATTGTTAAATCAAATACTACGGAACCAACTTTAAAAGAAGCAGTTCCTCAGTTAGCTGATGGAGCAAACCAATTACTTGATGGATCAAATCAATTAGTTGATGGACAAACTAAAGAAAAGAATGGAATGGATAAATTAAATTCAAGTGTTCCAACCTTAAAGGATGGAGTTAAAAAGTTATATGATGGTTCAAAGGAATTATCTACTAAGTTAGATGATGGAGCTAAACAACTTAAGGATGGTTTAGTGAACTCATCAGATAAAATGGGTACATTTGTTTCTGACCCAGTAAACTTAGCAGCAAATCCAATAAATTCAATACCAAACTATGGTACAGGTTTTGCACCATACTTTATACAATTGTCTTTATGGATAGGCGCAATAATGATGTTCTTTATAATATCACCACATGTTCAAGTTGATGAAAAGACATCTAAGTTTAATAAGGTAATGGGTAAATTCTTATCCTACGGTTTTGTAGGTATACTTCAAGCTCTACTAGTAAGTGTTGTAGTACTTAGTTTAGGATTACATCCAACTAACACTGCATTATATATAGCTCTTATAGTATTCTTATCATTAGTATTTATTTCAATAATACAATGCTTAATAACTCTATTTGGAGATGCCGGAAGAGTACTTGGAATTATCCTATTAATAGTACAATTAACATCTTGTGCAGGAACATTCCCACTAGAGTTAGTACCAAAAATGTTTAAGGTATTAAATCCATTTATGCCATTTACTTATGGAATGGATGCTTTAAGAGAAGCAATTTCTGCAACAACTATTAATTACTCAATAGTAGGAAAAGATGTTGCTATCTTAGGTTTAGTATTTGTAATATTCTTAACTATATCAATAGTATTTAAGAATGCTGGTGAAAAGCTTCAAGAAATTATTGAAGGAAGAAAATCTGAAATAAATATATAAATAATACTTGATTTATTTCGATAAGATGTTATAATAAGTATATGCGTTAGGTTACTTAACGTAAAAGATTAAAAAAGATTCATCTAGATAATACTTTCTTTAATTAGAGAATATATTAATCAACATGAAATCTTTAATTAAAGGAGAGATTTATAAATGGAAGATAAGACTTTAGTATGCAGAGATTGTGGTAAGGAATTCGTATTTACAGTAGGAGAACAAGAATTCTACAAAGAAAAAGGATTCGATAACGAACCAACAAGATGTGCTGATTGCAGAAGAGCTAGAAAGCAACAAAATAACAGAAGATAGTCTGTTGTTAAAATAAGAGTCGTGAATTTTATTCACGGCTCTTTTTATATTTGTATTCAAATCGTAATCAAATAGAGATAGAAATATTTAATTGTAATGAGGTATAATTATTTTATGAAGCAAATACGTTCTTACGCAAATAAACTTTGTGTTTAAAATTAAGAAGGGGATGGCTGTATTGAATAGAAAGATAAAATTAGGATGTATTCCAGTTATAGTTCTGCTAAGTATAAATTTTGTTGGATGCACAAATAAAAATTTAACAGTATCAACCAGTGGTGAGGTAAAGCAAGTAGAAAAAACTAGCTCAAGTGATGAAAAACAAAAAAGTGAAGATCTACTCAAGCAGGCTGAAAAGTTATCACAAGGATATTTTTATGATGAAGCCATTTCTTTATTAGAAAAAGATAAATCAATAAAATCCAGTGATATAGAAAGTGCAATTGATAAATATAAGAAAGAAAAAAGTTCGCTTGTTAAATATAATGGACCAATATTTCATGTTTTTTTTCACAGCTTAATTGTATATCCTGAACTTGCTTTTGATAAGGATAGTAAGGCAGAAGGATATGATATGTGGATGACTACAGTTAATGAGTTTAAGGTAATGCTCCCTAAGTTTAAGGAAGACGGATATGTACTTTATGATATTGAGCAAACTGTTGAAAAGACTGATGATGGGAAAATTAAACCTAAAGATATATATCTTCCAAAGGGAAAGAAGCCTTTGATTATTTCTGTGGATGATGTAAGTTATTATAAGTATATGGATGGAGATGGATTTGCTCAAAAATTAGCCTTAAATTCTTCTGGAGATGTTATTAATTTAGTAAGAAACAAAGATGGACAAGTAACGGAGACTTATGATGGAGATGTAATGCCTATATTAAATAAGTATGTTGAAGCGAATCCAGACTTCTCATATAGAGGAGCCAAAGGGGTGATTGCTCTTACTGGTTATGAAGGTATATTAGGATATAGGATAACTGATTTAAAGGGAGAAGAATTAAAAACAGCTACTGAGCAGTGCAGTAAAGTAGTTTCAAAATTAAAAGAAACAGGTTGGAAATTTGCAAGTCATAGCTATACACACAATAACTATTTTAAAGATGGAACTATTACCTTAGGTCAGCTAAGATATGATACAGAAAGATGGAAAAAATATATTGAACCTGTAGTTGGAAAAACTCAAATATATGTTTCACCTTTTGGTGTTTTATTTAATGAAAATGGACCATTATATAGATATTTAGTTGGACAAGGCTTTGATATATATTGTTCAGTTGGCAGCAACTTAAAAACAGAGTATAATAAGGACAATATGCAGCAGAGTAGATTTGATTTAGATGGGTATACTATGCTTAAAAATGCTGATTATGTGAAAAAGTATTATTTTGATCCAAAGGATGTGCTTGAAGCATCACGTCCGCCAATAAAATAGAGTGTCTGAAAATAGACTGCATATGAATTTACTTATTTCTGAAGATATCTAATATACAAATAGATGTAAAGTGAATTTTAAAAGGAGTAATGCATGGAAGCAATTGAAGAAAGACTATTTAAAACATTGATAAATAATTATGGCTTTTTTGTTGAGCAATATGAGTGCAATGGAAAATTAAATTGGATGGCTTTGGGCAATACCAATACAGGGATTTGTGCAGTTATTGTTTCAAGTGCAAGCATGGAAGAAACTAATGCGTATTATGCTAATGTATATTTAAAAGCTAAAAATATAAGTTATACAGTTCATAATATTATAATTACTGAAGGATCATATGAAAAAAGCAGAGAAGGCAACAATTATGAAAAATTAGTATACAGCAAAAGTGAAGATACAATTTTGTTTTATAGCTCTTCTACGGAACCTATAGCAAAAATTTTTCAATCAGTTAGAAATAATAAGGTTAGCATGAGAAATACAGATAAGTCTTATTTTAGTATTACCAATATACTTATTGGTTTAAATGTAATAATGTTTATTGTTTCTGTTTTGATATCTGGGCAGATTTTTGATATTGATACTGATGTTTTAATTATACTTGGTGCCAAGGTAAACTATTTGATTGACCAAGGACAAATTTATAGACTTGTTACAGCAATGTTTTTACATGGAGGGTTAATGCACATAGCCTTCAATATGTACGCTCTTTATGCTTTAGGAGATTTTATTGAAAGAATATACGGGAAGATAGGGTATTTAGTAATTTATTTTGTTTCAGGCATAGCAGCAAATTTACTTTCATATATGTTGTCACCAAATTATGCGTCTATGGGTGCCTCAGGAGCTATATTTGGTTTGTTTGGCGCAGCCTTAGTATTTGGAATAAAAGAAAGAGATAAGATTGGCAAAGATTTTCTTATTAACATAGGAAGTGTAGTGGCTATAAATGTTTTTATAGGAATGAGTCAAAGGGATATAGATAATGCTGCTCATTTTGGAGGTTTTATAGGAGGAATTGTTGTAGCATTTATTATTAGAGAACTTAAGTTATCAAAAGCTAAGCAAGGGTAAATAAGATATTGAGATAACAAGTTAAACAAGGTAAATAATGCAATAAGATGCTGAGGTAAAAGACTAAGAGGTATTTTGTAATCAACAAAATACCTCTTTTTAGATTTTTGTAAAACTTATAAGATTCAGAAGTTTAGGTTAACTTTAATCATGATTTATAAAGTTAACATTAATGACTTAAAAGTGCTATTTCTTCATCAGAAATTTGTTCTTTCTCTTTAAGTGTATTTGCTATAGCATGAAGTAAAGGTAAGTTTTCTAAAAGAAGTTTTTTAGTATCTTCGTATAGATTATCAATTAACCCTCTTGCTTCTGTTATAACTGGATTACCGTAAGAAGAAGCGAACTCTCCTAGCTCTGATAATTTTAATAAGCCTAGTTCTTTTCCCATACCGTATTCTGTAATCATGGCAGTTATTATTTTTGTACTTTCAGATAAGTCACTATAAGCTCCTGTGGTGATATTGTTTTTTCCAAAGATAATTTCTTCAGCAGCTCGTCCACCAAGCAATACTTGTACTCTGTTTTGCAAGTAAGATAGAGTCTTATATTGTGCATCTTCAGGAATTGTCAATGTGTAACCACCAGCTCCCTTTGTAGTAGGGATTATAGAAACTTTAGATATAGTTTCATTAGGTAATAGTAGTTTTGAGATAACAGCATGTCCAGCTTCGTGATATGCTGTTATTTCTTTATCAGAATCCTTGATATAACTTCTATCCTTCTTTTCTTGCCCTGCAAGAATGATTGAAAATGCTTTTTCAACATGATCCTCATTAATAAAAGGAGCTGTTTCTTTTGCAGCAAGTATAGCTGCTTCATTAACTAAGTTCTCAAGTTTAGCTCCTGAGAATCCAGCGGTCTTTTTTGCTATGCTAGATACGTCTATATTTTCAAAAGGTTTATTATTTAAATGTAGAGACAATATAGATTTTCTACTGTTTACATCAGGAAGACCTACTTCAACATGTCTATCAAATCTACCTGGTCTTAGCAGTGCAGGGTCTAAAGTATCAAGTCGATTTGTAGCTGCAATTACTACAATACCTTCACTTTCACTAAAGCCAGACATTTCTGTTAATAAGGCATTTAATGTTTGGTCACGTTCATCAGATCCGCCTGAAGAACTAGCCCCGCCTCTTTTCTTACCTATAGCATCAATCTCATCAATAAAAATAACAGCTTTACTAGATGCTTTTGCTTTTTTAAATAAATTTCTTATTCTGCTAGCACCAACCCCTACATACATTTGTACGAAGTCAGAACCTGTTACGGCAAAGAATGGAACTTCAGCTTCGCCAGCTACAGCTTTAGCTAAAAGTGTTTTACCAGTTCCAGGTTCACCGTATAGAATAATTCCCTTAGGAATACGTGCCCCGTATTTTGTATATTTTTCTGGGGTCTTTAAGAAATCTACAATGTCCAACATATTTTCTTTTGCTTCTTCATTTCCAGCTACAGAATGAAATCCAAACACAGAATCCTTTGCGAAGGTAACAGGCTCTGTAGATATAGTTGAAAAAGATTTTGCACCTAAGTTTTTCTTTTTTAATATAACTAAGGCAAGTATTACAATTGAAATTGTTAATGTGGTAGCAGGTATAGTTTTACTTAAAGGTTCTTTAGACAACTCAACAACCTTGATATTTTTTTCTAGAAGTTGAGCTTTTAAATTATCGTTTTTAGGATTGTCTGTTAAATATTTTGTATTATTTTTTAAGGTTATTTCTAAATTATCTTCATTAATTTTAACTTTACTTATGTTATTTTTATTTAAATCTTCTTTAAAAGATACATAATTTCTTTGTACATTTATTTTAGGCGACCAAGGATTGTAAATTAAAAATGCAATAGACAAAATTAAAGTTATTATAGAAAATAAAACCCATTTATTTTTCAAATTACTCATAAATACCTCCCTTTAAAAGTGCAAAGCACCAGTCAAATTTTTATCCGTAAATCTATTATAAAAGTTATAATTTTTTTGTCCAACGAAACTCATAGCTTTTACCAATGTAACTTATGGAGATTCTGCCTTTTAAAATTGGTAAGAATAAGCTATACTTAGTTTAGTATGTATTTTTAAATGCCTAAATAATGGAGGGGTAAGGGATGAATATAAGTTCAGTAGATCTTAGGTTAAATGCCAGAGATTTGATGAGTATAATCAATGATTTTGTGAAAATTGATGGATTGAGTATAGGAAGTTTAATTATAGGGGATAGAATATTTGTTGAAGGTATATATAAAAATATAGTAAAGATACCATTTAAGGCAGAGGTTAGTATTGCGTACATTCAAAATAATGTTCTTGCCTTAAAGTTAGAAAAAACAAAGATTTCAAAAATACCAGTATTTAAATTTGTTACGAATTATGCTATGAAATTAGGCTTAAAGAAGTTAGATGTTGTAGGAATTAGTAATACAAAAAATGAAATTAAGGTAGATTTAAATAAAATATTTAAAAAATATCCATTCTTAAATTTAGAGTTAGAAAAGATATATATTGAAGAAACAATTGTTAAAGCACAAGTGAAAGAAGTTTCACTAGATATATCAAGATTTGGAGAAACTGCAGAAGTAATAGCTGATAGTGAGGTACATAATTTGCAAGAAGTAGAAATTGATTATACACATATCAACAAAGTTGAAGATGGATACAATAAAGGTAGAGATTATGTAAAGTCTAATATGCCCCAAAAGATTAAATGCGTTTCTGATTATGTATTAATTATACCTGATATAATTTCGTTAATATATAGGTTGTTAAAGGAAACAAGAGTATCAGGAAAGACAAAAGCAGTTATTATCTCATCTTTAGCATATTTATCTCTACCTATAGACATTATTCCGGATAAAATACCATTCATAGGTAAGATAGATGATGTAGGAATAGTGTTTTTTACGCTAAATAAAATAATCAATGATGTTCCAATGGAAATATTGTTAGAAAATTGGGCTGGAAAGAATGACTTTGTATTTGTTCTTAAGGAAGCAGTAAACTATTTGACACAATTTACTGCTGCAGACAATGTTGATAAGATATACAAGGTTATAGATAGCATGGTTACAGTTTAGAAATTAGGTAACTTCTAAAAGATAAATAAGTCCATATTCTTGAAAGGGTTATTTATTTTCAGATGTTTTAAATCTAAGAAAATATCAATTTGTACTGCGGGAACCAGGCAAATCTAAAATAGCTTTAAATCAATTATAAGGAGAAGATATACTTTGGGAAAGAAAGTTTATGCAATACAAGAAGGTTTTAATTTTGATACAAACCAAAAAATCGAAAATATAATTGTTGATACTTGGGCAGAATGCTTAAAATATGTTAAGGGAGTAAAGGGGGCTAAGTATAAGAGTTTTGAAGATATAAATAGTGCTAAAGAATATTTAAATAGTGGCAGTAAGTTACTTAAAAAGGGAGTAGATAAATATCCTGAAGATTGTCTACATGTGTATGTAGATGGAAGTTATAATGCTGGTACAGAAAAATATGCTTATGGTTTAGTAGCGGTAAGAAATAATATAGTTGAATACATTGATAGCAATTCATCAAAGGATAGTTCTAAAAGTAATATAAGGCAGATCGCTGGTGAATTAGAAGCATCAGTAAAAGCAGTGGAATATGCAATAAGCAAGGGTGAAAAGAAAGTAGTAATCTTTCATGATTATGAAGGGGTTTCTCACCATGCTACCGGCTTTTGGGAAAGAAGAGAGCAATCATCTGTAGAATATTATAATAAGATGAACGAACTATTTAGTAGAGGAATAGAAGTGATTTTTGTAAAGGTTGATAGTCACACAGGAGATTTGTTTAATGAACTTGTAGATGAAAAATGTAAAGAAAAATTAGATATAGGTTCAGATAAGACGGTGGAAAAGTACCTTCTTCAAAATGTAATAGCAGTAAGCAGTGAAGAGGTAAAGCAGCAAATATTAAGTGTTGCTCCTAAGGGAAAAGAAAATATTATAATAGCTGGAGGGGAGAAACAGGTTAACCTTGAAGTTAGGAAACTTAATTTTTACTTTTTCGGGGATATAGGAGTTTATGATAGTTATAATCCAAGATATGTTTTGGATAAAGAGAAGGCATCTGAAATTTTATACTTAATTGCTAATAATGAACCTTTTATGATTTCTAATAAGCAAATAGCTAATACTCTTCACATTGATGAAGCAAAAGTTAATGAGATAATACAAAATCTTGAGGTAATAAATGCAGTTGAGAGAAACAATGACTCATACAGAGTGAAATTTCCTGTTTTTTTAGAAAAGGATGTACAGCAAGTGCAAAAGTTTATTAATGATATAGGCCCAATACTTGGAAAAGAGATAATATCATTAAAAGATGTGCTTTATAAAAATATATCAAAATTGAAATGCTCAGAAATCTATAGCAATGAAAGAGTTCTTTACCACATCATTTGTGATAAAATTTTTGATGGTACAGCCTTTGAGTATTTTGGTAAAAAAGGTGTTTTTTCCACAGCTAAATCTCAGCCTGGAAATAGAGATTATATTATAATAGCATATGAAGAGAGCGAATATATAGAGGAATATAGCAACAAGTTATTATGTAGTAGCAATAATTACAGAAGTTCTAAATTTACTTTCAATAGTTTTGGAGATTCTGATGGTTCAAGAAAGGATATATACAGATTTTTCAGACTTAGTCAACAAAAACTTGGCAGCTTAGAACAATTTGAAGCTTTAAATTCCACATACATGATGTTAGTTGATGCTATGAATAAAGAGATAGTAAATAATAGTGGAGAGTTAATGTGTAAAATTATTAATGATTCACTTAATTATGAAGAAGCTACAGAGCAAGACAAAATATTAATAGATTTTTTGAAGAAAATGGATTATATAAAAAAGGATAAAAAAGAGAATTCTATATTAGTAAATGTGCCTGTTTTTTATGCAGAAGATAAAAATGTGATAGCAGATTTATCAGATATGATACTGTCTAAATTATTACCTACTGTAGAAGGTATTATTAAAAATATTGAGAATATAGGTTCAAGCTTAACTTCAGTAAAGCATGGTGTAGATATAAAGGAGTTGAGTAATGAATTATGGCATCAGATTTTTGGTGCTATTAATGAGTATTTAGTTAAGGTAGGATTTGTTGCACAACCAGATTATTTTGAAATGGAAGGAAGATATTTAAAAAGTTTTTCTATTAATTTTTAATCTAGTTATAATTTATAAAAGTATAGTTATTTATGCCACATATTTCATATCATAAATATATATTTTTTAGACAAAATATTAGTAAGGTATCTGAAAATAAATAACAAATCTAAATATGCGACGGATATTTTTTGTTAGACAAGGAAACAGTCACTGCAGATAGGAATTATCTAAGGGTTCTGTTGATGAAGTATAATGTCAAATAGACTAGCATATAAACTTATGTATCTTTAGGTGCCTAAATAAAATATATTTAGTATGAGGTGATATATATGAGATATCTTAGAGGAATTATTATGGGAACTTTATTAGGATTAACAGCAAGTTTTGCTATGATGCCTAAAATGGATTGGAGAACTAAGAGAAAAATAAGAAGAATGACAGGAAGAATGTTTGATGGTGCAGAAAAAAAGTACAATTATATGATGCATATGGTAAGATAAAAATCTACATAAATTGAATAGCAAAAAAATTAAACTAAATGAAATCCTTATTTGCAATCTAAAATATTAGATAATTAAGATACTTATATTAATTTTAGATTATATTTAAGGATTTTATTTAGTTTTTATTCATTTTTTATTCATTTTTTTATTTAGTTTATTCAACTCTTAACGATAAATAATTTATATCTGAGAATTAAATAAAATCACAAAAAAATAGATTAATTTTGAAAAAAAGCTATAAAATTAATAAAAAATGAAGTTTTAAACAGATAAATGAAGAAAAATAATAGATTATACCACTATAAATATGATATAATTATAAAATGGTGGATAAAGATTAAATGAAAAGGAAGTTAAGAGATGGAGATTCTTTCACTTGGAGAAAAAATTAAAAAAAGAAGAAAAGAGCTTAATATGACTTTAAAAGACTTGGCTGGAGAGAGAATAACTCCAGGACAAATAAGTCTAGTAGAATCAGGTAGGTCAAATCCATCTATGGATTTATTGGAATATTTAGCTAGTACGTTGAATACCTCTATTGAATACTTAATGGAGTCAGAAGAAACACAAGCCAATAAGATATGTACTTATTATGAACAAATAGCTCAAGGGTATATTTGGGAAGAGAATATATCAACTGGCGAAAAATATTTAGAAGAAGGATTATTTTATGCAGAGAAATATAATCTAGAAAATAGAATTGCTAAGATACAATATATGAAGGCAGAAATTTGTGTTAGTAAGGAACAATATTTTGATGCTCAACAACTATTTTTATCGTCTAATGGCTTATTTATTAAAAATAATGATTATGAAAATGTGGTGAAAACATTTTTAAGTCTAGGAAAAGTAACTATTGAAATGAAGGCTTATCATTCATCTATTTCATATTTAAGTCAAGCTGAAAGTGTGTATCAACAAAATCAATTGGGATATGAAGCTTTATTAGCAGAGATTTATTTTTGTAAAGCAGTAACATATTATAGAATCAATGAAATGGACAAGGCTATAAATTATTCGTTCCTAGCTAAAGAAAAGTTTGGGAAATTATACAATAAAAAAGAGTATGCAAGAACGTTATTATTAATTTCTGAACAATATAGTGAGGAAGGAGATTTTGAAAAAGCTATAGATTATTCAAAGAGAGCATTAAAAGAGTATGCAAAAATGAGAGATGATGAAAATATCTCTGATATAGAAAATAACTTAGGAAGACTATTCTTCAACTTTGAAAATTTAGAAGAATCGTTTATTCATTATAATAGAGCTAAAGAAATCAGAAGCAAAAATAATGATAAAAAGTTAATTGATACATTAATGGATCTTTTTGAAAACTATATTAGACAAAAGGATTTAATAAAATGTACAAGCGTTATTAATGAATTAGATAAGATAATTGGATCAGATGATATAGTAAATCTTGTTAAATTACACATTATTAAATTTAGAATATGTATTGCTAATAATAATAATGATGATGCAGAACTTATTTTAAATGAAGCGTATAAAATGGCTAAGGCTAATGGATTAACACAAGAAGCGGCAGATTTAGCAGTTAAGCTTGGAAAATTCTATTTGGATCAACAAAAAGATGCGGAAGCTGCAGAGTTTTTAGGTGAAGGAATTAGTTTATTTAAAGAGATGGGTATAATAAAAGATTGGATGTAATCAATGATGGGTGATTTAAATGAAGATATTATCTACAGGGGAAAAAATTAAACGATCAAGAATATATAAAGGTATAACATTAAAAGAGCTGTGTGAAGACAAGATTTCAATATCTAAAATGAGTTGTATTGAAAATGGTAAGATTGATGCTGATAGAAAGACTTTAGAATATATAGCTGATAAGCTAGATTTAAAGCTAGAGTATCTAATTGAAGATGTAAGAGTTCAGATTGAAAAGAATATTGATAATATTGATAATTTTAAGGGCGAAGAGTACGAGTACGAACTTAAGTCAAATTTTGATTATTCATTAAAATATGGATATGTTGATTTAGCTGTTAAGTCTATTCGTAAGTTATTTAAGTATTATCTTGATAAAGACAAATATGGCCACATAGAAAAGATAATTCCTATGTACTATAATTTATATCAAAAAAATACTTTTATAGAAGATATTTATTATAGAGATATGGCAATGTATTTTTTTAGAACTGGCGAATATTTAGAAGCAATTACATATTTTAATAACATAGGTGAAAAAATAGGGGAAGCTAATAAAAACGCAGAATATTTTTTAGCAGAAAGCTTATGTTATTCAAGTAATAAGCAATATTCTAAAGCTTTTGAATGCATAAATAGAGCAATTGAAAAGTTAGATGAACAAAGCGATGATGAAAAAATAAAGATTCAAATTTATGTAGAACAACTAATCTTAAAGCTAAAGTTAAATGGTGTGCTTGATGAAGAACTTTTAAAGAATGTATGTGAGCCAATTGAAAAATATAAAACACTACATGTAGATTTATATTTAAGGCTAGCAGAAAGTTTTGGAGAAGCAGGAAAAATTGAAGAATTAATGTTTTATATAGAACGAGCTAAATTAGTAGTGGAAATAAAACAAAATTCAAAATATGTTGAATTTTTAAACAGATGCATAGTAGACTTAATGGCATATGATAAATTAAATGAAGCAGGAATTATGGTTGAAGAATCATTAAATTTATCAATTCTATTAGATAATTTAGAGCTAATAGAAAAAGGTTATTATCTTAAAGCTAAGTTATATCAGAAACTTGGTAATATGAATCAAGCAGAAATATACATGAATTTATCTATGGATGCTTTGGCAAAATACTCAGGACCAGAACAAATTCATGATAGGTATTTGGAAATGGGAAATATGTACTATAAACTTAGCGATTTAAGAGAATCATTAAAGTATTTTACCTTAGCTAAAAATATGGAAAAGAATATATAGTAGAAGAGGTGCAAAAACATTTATTCTAAATGTTTTTGCACCTCTTTTATTATTATTAATTGAGCTGAATAACCAGGTAACTTAGCTTGTAAATTTAATAAAGGACTCTTTTTAGTATATTTAAAATTGATTTTTGGAAAAGATGCCTTATGAAGAATCTCTTTTTCTTCTTTACTTAATCTTTTAGGTCTTCCCATACCAATCCAATAATTATATGATGAACCCATGCCTTCATTAACTTCATAAGTGGTAATTCTACAATTTGAGTTAATATTAACTATATTAAGATTATATTTTTTTTGAGTAGTATTTTTTACTCCTCTTAATTTTGAAATACTATTAATATCAGATAAAGATTCTAATTCTTCATTATAAGAATAGAGTAATATTTGATATTCTTCTTCTTCATTTTTGGTTACAATATATCCTTCTCCCATAGTAACTATATAATCACCAAGTTTATTTAATAAATAGTATGCGTAATAAGAAGGCTTTTTAATTCCCTTATCATTAATTAGTCCAGGATATCCGAAGAAGACCTCATTGGTTAGGTTAATCTGCTTATCCAATACATCAAATGCCTTAAATGATGTTAGAGGGGTATCTTGTTTGCATATTTTATTTATTATATAGGGAAGCATATAAGCAGTATCATATATCAAATTTGTATCATTTTCATTTGAGTAATGTTTCTCATGAATATCCACAGAGTATTTGTTAAATAAAATATCTCGTACTTCTTCTTCTAAATGCTTATTAAAATTATTTTTGAATATAAACTTGAAATTACGTAAATTTAAGCTTTCTAATTCATCGAAGTAGTTTAAGAATGATTCAATGGTTAACAAATAATTTTTATCCATAAATTCAGAGTCATCTAATACTATAAGTGGCTTTAAATCTAAGTAATCTAAAAATTCTAATACTGCTAATACTCGACTCCAGTTGTGAAACTGGGAATTCGGGAAAATACCCATATCTGATGAGAAAACATTTGATAATAAGGCGTAATTAAATCCTATTTCTTCTTGAATTTCTTCAACGAAGTCTTTATTATCTTCTATAAGTAAATCAAAGGCATCGCCTAAATTGATAATATTTTTAAAACTTTTTTCAAAGTCTTTTTCAGTTTCACTCATATCAATATTTATTTTAGTTATTTTATTTTCATAGTTAAATCTATCGTAATCTTCTAGGTAGTAGGTTACCATTTCTAGAGCAACATTAGTATCTAAATATCTAATTTGTTTTAGATTTTCATAAGCTTCTTCATTTACGTTATGCTTTTTTCTGAATTGAAGAGGTGTAAGCTTATAGTTTAGTTTAAAGTGTTTGTTGAAATATCTAGTATGTGAGAAGCCTACTTCTTCAGATATTTCTGAAATTGTCATATCAGTATCTAGCAATAATTTTGCTGACTCCTCAACTCTGGTTTGATTTACAAGGTCTGTGAAGCTATAGCCAGTAGCATTCTTTATTTCATGAGACAAATAATGAGAACTTAAAAATTCTTTTTTAGCTATTTCTTGCAATGTTATATTGTTGTAGTTATTAAAAATATATTTTGATATTCTATGATACCTTTCTAATTGTTCTTCATTATCTTTAAGCTCTTCTTTATCATATAGTAGATAATGAAAGTTGTTAATTAAATGATATAGAAGTTCTACTAGAGTTGCTTCTATTTCATCATCATAATTTTCTTGCTTTTGAATTGATTCACAAAGAATTCTGCAAAGAAAAGTTCTAAGTTCATCGTAAGGTTCAGAATCTTGAGCTCCATCGTCAGAACTATTTACGTAGAAAATCATATTAGCAATATCATTATAATATTTCTCAAAGAACCAAGGATCAATGTGAAAAATGAGTATTCTATTTTCATCATCGTTGGAGTATATTCTATGGGCCTCATCTACATTAATTATTTCTAATTGATTATTGCTTATCTTGAAAGTATCAGATTCAATATCTACAAATAGGTTGCCTTCAAGAACATATAGTATTTCTATGCTATTATGCCAGTGAATTGGATATTCTTTAATGCTGCAAAATAATATTTCTACAGGCATATAGGAAGGATAGTTAATGTATTCCTTTCGCATAAAATTCCTCCTTTATTAAAATATATTAATATTAGTTTAACATAAAAAATATAAAAAGAAAAATAAATAAACTTTGACTTTCTTTGATGTTTGTATTATTATAAAAATATACAGAATAGAAAACTAGGTAAGAGAGGTAATGTATATGAATATAGAAAAGATGACACTGAGAGTTCAAGAGAGTTTGAGTGATGCACAAACAACTGCTGTTAGATGCAATCATCAACAAGTAGATGTTATACATTTGTTTTCAGCATTACTAAATCAAGAGGATGGTTTAATTCCTAATATATTCGAAAGAATGGGCAAGAATATTCAGCAAATGAGAAAAAAGGTTTCTGATACTTTAGATAATATGCCTAAGGTATTGGGAGATGCAGCGAGTTCTTCAGCTGTATATGCTACTAGAAAAATAGAAGAAACTTTAGTTAAAGCTGAACAAATAGCTGATAAGTATAAAGATTCATATATTAGTGTAGAACATGTAATGTTGGCTATTATGGAAGTTGAAAAAAGTGGTGCTGTAAGTGATATTTTAAAACAGTTTAATATCAATGAAAAAGATTTTCTTAAAGTTCTTGCAAATATAAGAGGTAATCAAAGAGTTGATACACAAGATCCTGAGGGAACTTATGATGCTTTAAAGAAGTATGGTACAAATCTTATAGAATTAGCAAAACAGCATAAATTAGATCCTGTTATTGGTAGAGACGAAGAAATAAGAAGAACTATAAGAATTTTATCAAGAAGAACCAAGAACAATCCAGTGCTTATTGGAGAACCTGGTGTAGGTAAAACTGCTATAGTAGAAGGTCTAGCTGAAAGAATTGTTAGAGGAGATGTTCCGGAAGGTTTAAAGGAAAAAATAATTTTTTCACTAGATATGGGAGCCTTGATAGCTGGAGCAAAGTACAGAGGTGAATTTGAAGAAAGATTAAAGGCTGTATTAAAAGAAGTTCAAAATAGTGAAGGAAGAATAATTCTATTTATAGATGAAATTCATACGATTGTTGGAGCAGGAAAAACTGAAGGTGCTATGGATGCAGGTAACCTTATAAAACCACTACTTGCGAGAGGAGAATTGCATTGTATAGGAGCAACAACTTTTGATGAATATAGACAGTATATTGAAAAAGACAAGGCTTTAGAAAGAAGATTCCAACCTGTTACTGTAGATGAGCCAACAGTAGAAGATACAGTTTCAATTTTGAGAGGATTAAAGGAAAGATTTGAAATTCATCATGGAATTAGAATTCATGATTCAGCCATTGTAGCTGCAGCAAAATTATCTGATAGATATATACAAGATAGATTTTTACCAGATAAGGCAATTGATTTAATTGACGAAGCTGGAGCTATGATTAGGTCTGAAATAGACTCTTTGCCAACTGAGCTTGATATAGTTAGAAGAAAGATATTTCAGTTAGAAACTGAAAATGAAGCATTATTAAAAGAAACAGATGATTATTCTAAGAATAGATTGTTGGAATTAAGCAAAGAGTTGGCGGAGTTAAAAGCTAAAAATGATGAAATGACTGCAAAGTATGATAAGGAAAAAGGAGCAATCTTAGAAATAAGAAACTTAAAAGCTCAATTAGATGAAGCTAAGGGTAAAATAGAACAATATGAAAGAGCGTATGATTTAAATAAGGTTGCTGAACTTAGGTATGGAGAGATTCCAAGATTAGAGCAAGAGATAAAAATAAAAGAAGCAAAGATGAAAGAAAATTATGAAGGTGCACTATTAAAAGAAGAGGTAACAGAAAATGAAATTTCTGAAATAGTATCAAAATGGACTGGAATACCTGTATCAAGATTGGTAGAGGGGGAAAAGGAAAAGCTATTAAGACTTGAAGAAGAACTTGAAAAGAGAGTAGTAGGTCAGCAAGAAGCTGTATCTTTAGTATCTGATGCGGTAATAAGAGCAAGAGCTGGTATGAAGGATATAAGAAGACCTATTGGTTCATTTATATTCTTAGGGCCAACCGGAGTAGGTAAAACAGAGTTAGCTAAAACTTTGGCAAGAACTTTATTCGATTCAGAAGATAATATCATTAGAATAGATATGAGTGAATATATGGAGAAATATTCAGTATCTAGGTTAATAGGAGCTCCTCCAGGATATGTTGGATATGAGGCTGGTGGGCAGTTAACAGAAGCAGTTAGAAGAAAGCCGTATTCAGTTATATTATTTGATGAAATTGAGAAAGCCCATGAAGATGTATTTAATGTTTTTCTTCAAATTCTTGATGATGGTAGACTTACAGATAACCAAGGTAAAACAGTAGATTTTAAGAATTGCATAATTATTATGACATCTAATATTGGTAGTGAACACTTGCTGCTAAATCAAAGTGAAGAGATAATAGATGATAACATTAAATCCTCAGTAATGAATGAGATGAGGAGTAGATTTAAACCTGAATTTTTAAATAGAGTAGATGATATCATTATGTTTAAGCCATTAAGCAATGAAGGAATTAAGAAGATTATTGATATATTCTTAGCAGATGTAGGTAGAAGATTACAAGAGAAGAATATCAGTATGAATATCACTGAAAAAGGTAAGGAATTATTAGCTAGAGAGGGCTATGATCCTGTCTACGGAGCTAGACCATTAAGAAGATATATTGAACATGTACTTGAAACTGAAATTGCAAAACAAATAATAAAAGGTAATATACAAAATGGTAGTACTATATTAATAGATGCTTCAGAAGATCAGTTGATTATAGAAAACAAATAAAACTAAATAATATTATTGTTTTTGGATAATGCTGTTTGATATTGGATGGTATTACCACAGGACTGTAGATATGATTGTATAATAACAAAATATCTATAGTCTATTTTTTATGCAGCGGATGCAATTAATCCATCTATGGTTACATCTTTAAAATCTGTAGTTCTCAAGACCTTAGTGCTATTTAATAAGTTTATAAATAATCCTTTGACCGCAGTGTCAAATTGAGTAGATCGATTTTTTATTTCCCATACATATAGAGCTAGATAATAGTTAACGTATTTAGTGGCTATGCCCATGAACTTTGCAATATATTTAATAAAATCTAATCCATTACCGCTAGCTTTTTTATTATTTAAAAATTCTCCATTTTTTGATTTATATTTATGAGATAATCCTAAGGCTATCTTTAAGTTATTTTGCTTGGCAAAGTATGCATAAGCAAAGTTTTTAGCCGCGCACAATATTGATTTAGGCTGCACTATAGGTTTAAGCAAGGAACTAATTTCATTATAAGACAATTCCTTAACATCCATACCTCTTAAAATAATATTTTCTGAATCATCTACGCAACTCATTATTTTTATTCTTTCATTATAAGGAATGGTAAATTGTGAATTTATGATTCGGGATTTTTTTAGTTCAAAAGGCTTTATCTTATTGCCTTTAAAGTTTTTTCTCATTATAATTTCAGCAATTTGAACATGATGGCAAAGCTCTTTATCCATAATTTTATTTTCTATAGAGCTTAATATTTTATGTCTCCATGCAAATGCTGTCTTTATATTTATGTTAAGCTGCATGGATATTGATTTTAAAGTCATACCTTTAGCTAAACAACCTAGATATGCTATCCAAAGGCTAATATCTTTTTTACTGTAGCTTAATGGAGAAGTTGTAACTTCAGAAAAAGTCCTATTGCAACTTTTGCATTTATATCTTTTATGTTTGTTTTTGCCACTAATTAAAAAACCATTCTTTACGATATTAGTGCTATTGCAATGAGGGCAACTATCTATTTTATTATTACATTTAACAAAATTATTATAATAATTCTCACAGTCACTTATATAGTTTGAGTTAGATACATCAAAGTTTTTGTTGTAAGTTGAAAATAAATCTAAGTTATAGTACATAATAATCACTCCATTTAGAAAATGCGTTATGCATTAATTATTGACTGTTTTGGTGATTATATTCAGTTGGATAGGGAACATTTATCAATGAGGTTGTGTAAATAAAAATTACGTATGTATATAGAAGTATTCCGTTAAAAAGTTGATGGACAAGTTACAAAAATTCGACAAAATTTTATCAACATTTATATGGAATACTTCTATACGTGTTGAGAAAAAATAATATTATCAGGTTATATCTAAATTATGGATGAAAAGTTAATTGGCATATAATATTATAATTAGTCTAAATTATGCACATATTAGTACGGAATAGTGACTTGACAAAAATTGAAAATATGCTATTATTAAATAAAGTTTAGCAAGTTAAAGCGATAAAATGATAAATCGATAAAGTTTTTGCGTTAAAAATATAGGAGCGAGGATAATGATGGATATGAGCAAGAATATTCCTGGAGGAATGAGAGATATAGTACCTTCTGAATGTGAGCAAAAGTTGTTTATAAAAAATACTTTAGAAGAAATTTTTTATAGCTGGGGATATGAAAGAATAATAACCCCTACTTTAGAATTTTATGATACATTTCAGCAATATAAAAATTCTTTAGGACAAGAAGAAATGTATAAGTTTTTTGATAATAAAGGAAGAATATTAGTATTAAGACCAGATATGACAGTGCCCATTGCAAGGTTAGTAAGTACAAAGTTTAAGGATAAGAAAAAACCTGTAAGATTGCAATATTATGCAAATGTATTTAGGGTGAATGAATCATTAGGTGGAAAAAGAGATGAGTACATTGATTGTGGCATAGAACTTATAGGTAAAAAAGGATTTAATGCTGATATAGAAGTAATATTATTAGCAATTAAAGCATTAGAAAAGCTCGGACTTAAGAATTTTAAAGTAGAAATTGGTCATATAGGAATTATGAACTCTATATTTAAAAAATTAAATATTTGTGATGAAAAAAGAAATGAAATAGCAAGTCTTATTGAGAAAAAGAGAGTTGTAGACTTACAAGAAAACCTAGAAAGTTTAAATTTAGCTGAAAAGGAAAAAGATATATTGAATAAGCTTCCTTGGCTGTTTGGCGGAATAGAGGTACTTGAGAATGTATTAAATATGAACGTGTCAGAGGATGTAAATATTGAAGTTAAGTACTTAAAAGAGATTTTTAATTTCTTAAAAGACTTTGGCTATGATAAAAATATTAGTTTTGATCTTGGAAGAATACCAGAGCCAGACTATTATACAGGAATTATTTTTAGGGCATTTACAGATGGAATTGGTGAAAATATTCTTTCAGGTGGAAGATATGATAAATTGTTGAGTTGTTTTGGTAATGAAGAAGCAGCAGTAGGTTTCTCAGTAAAAGTAGATTCATTGTTACCATTGTTTAAAAATGAAGAGAAACAGGTGGTAGAAGTATGTTGCAATAATAACTTAAAAGCTGCAATTTTAGAAGCAGAATCCTTAAGAAGTAAAGGTGAACGTGTAGTTTTAGTAGAACAGCCCAATATAGATGGGAAGAATAAATAGGGGGTAAAAATGAGTATAAATATTGCTATAACAAAAGGAAGATTGGAGCAAGAGACAGTTAAAATTTTTGAAAAAGCTCAATTTGATATAGATGAACTTAAAAATAAGGGTAGAAAGTTAATCTTTCAAGATAAGAGTAACTTATATAAATACTTTTTGGTTAAAGGTGCTGACGCCATAACTTATGTGGAACATGGAGTTGCAGATGTGGGAATTGTAGGAAAGGATACGTTAATAGAAAGTGATTTGGGATATTATGAGCTTATGGATTTGGGCGTAGGGCGATGCAAATTTATTATGGCATCTTTACCTAATACGGAGGTATTGAATGCAGAAAGACATATAAAAATAGGAACAAAGTATCCAGTGGTTGCAAAGAAATATTTTCAAAGCAAGAATATGGATGTTGAAATAATAAAAATAGAAGGATCAGTAGAATTAGCCCCATTGCTTGGACTATGTGATGCAATAGTAGATATCATGGAAACTGGTACAACTCTTAAAGAAAATGGGTTAATTGTAATAGATGAAATTTGTAATATTAGCGCAAGAGTTATTGTTAATAGAGCATCTTTTAAATTAAAGCAAAAAGAAATAGAAGATTTTTTAGATAAAGTTAGAAAAGTGTTATAAATAAAAAGTTAAAATAAAGTTTAGCTAATAACATTAATATATATGTTGCAATTAGTTTTCTGCATTGAGTGCTTAGTTATTTAATTAAGTTTAAATGTTAGTTAAGAAAATGTAGTTTTACTATTGGAACATATATCATTTTGTTGATAATTAGAAGTTGTAATTATAGAGAGTTTATACAAGGAGGCGTAATATATGTTTAATATATTTCAGTATAGTGAAGATAAATATAAGGAATTTGTAGAGATTTTAAATCAGAGAAAAAGTCAACAAAGCAGTAATGTAACTGAAAAAGTTCAAGATATACTTGCAAAAGTTAAGCAAGAAGGCGATGGAGCCTTAATTGAATTAACAGAAAAGTTTGATGGAGTTGTATTAAAGGATTTAGAAGTCAGCAATGAAGAACTAGAAGAAGCTTTATCAAAAATAGATGATGAATTCAAAAATATCTTAGAAGAAGCAAAGAAAAATATTGAAAGTTATCATAATAAAATGCTTCAAAGATCTTGGTGTGATTTTCAAGAGGATGGAGTGTTTTTAGGGCAAAAGGTGGTGCCTCTTGAAAGAGTGGGGGTGTATGTTCCAGGTGGAACAGCAACATATCCTTCCTCAGTTCTTATGAATATAGTTCCAGCTAGAGTAGCTGGAGTTAAAGAAATCATTATGGTAACTCCTCCAGATAAAGAAGGAAAAATAAATCCAGCAGTAGCTGTGGCAGCAAAGGTTGCAGGAATTGATAAGATATATAAGGTTGGGGGAGCACAAGCAATAGGAGCTCTGGCTTATGGTACTGAAAGTATTGGAAAAGTAGACAAAATAGTGGGACCAGGAAATATATTTGTTGCTACTGCTAAGAAAGAAGTTTTTGGAGAAGTAGACATAGATATGATTGCAGGACCTAGTGAAATTTTAGTTATAGCTGATGAAAATGCAAATCCCAAACATGTAGCAGCTGATCTACTTTCGCAAGCAGAACATGATAAATTGGCTTCATCAATTTTTGTAACTACTTCAAAAAAGTTAATGGATGAGACTATAGAAGAATTGAAAATACAAACTAGTAAATTATCAAGAAAAGAGATTATAGAAGAATCACTTGAAAACTATGGGCTGTTTATTTTATGTCAGAGTATTGATCAGGCAATAGAGTTATCCAATAAAATAGCACCAGAACATTTAGAACTAATGATTAGTAATGTAACAGAAAACTTACCTAAAGTTAAGAATGCAGGTTCAATATTTTTAGGGTATTATACTCCTGAACCAGTAGGAGATTATTTTGCTGGCCCTAATCACGTATTACCAACTGCAGGAACTGCTAAATTCTTTTCTCCTCTATCAACAGAGAGTTTCTTAAAGAAATCTTCATTTTTATACTATTCCCAAGAGAAGCTTAATAAAGAGGGAAATAAAATAATTAAATTTGCAGAACAAGAAGGGTTAACTGCTCATGCAAATTCAGTGAGGGTGAGGGTTGAAGATGGCAGAGTTTAATGGATATACGGCTGAAATGGGCGAAGCTAAGATAAGACTTAACGGTAATGAAAGTTTTAATGATATATATAAAGAGTACTTAAGTGAAAGTTTAGAAAATGGATTGGAGCTTAATAGATATCCGGAGGATGAATCTATTGAGCTTAGAAAAGCTTATGGAAAATATGTAGGAGTGAGCGAAAAAAATATTATAGTAGGTAATGGATCAGATGAGATGCTTCAGTTGATTATTGGTGCGAGAATAAAGAAAGGTAAGAAGTTTTTAACGGTTTGTCCCGATTTTTCTATGTATGATTTTTACGTGGCTTCTTATGATGGTGAGATAATCAAACATGACTTTTACAATAATGGTGAGTTTGATTTAGAAGGATTTATAGAAAAGGGAAAATCAGAAAATGTTAGCTTGATCATGTTTTCTAACCCGAACAATCCTACTGGTGGTGTTCTTACAGAAGAATCTATAATAAGAATACTTGAAGAATTTAAAGACATAGATGTTGTTGTTGATGAAGCATATGTTGAGTTTTACGGAAATAGCATGATTAAGTATATCAGCAAGTATAAAAATCTAATTGTTACTAGAACTTTATCAAAAGCGTGGGGGTTAGCTGCAATTAGAGTAGGATTCTTAATAGCAAATCAAGAAAAAATAGAGGAACTAATAAAATACAAGGTTCCATATAATATAAATTCTATTTCTCAAAGTATAGCTACTTCAGCTATAAATAAGCCAGAAATTATGGAAGAAAACTTAAAGATAATTTTAGCTGAAAGAGAATATTTAGTGAAAGAATTAAAGAAAATAGCAGAGAATAACCAGGGCAAGATAAAGCTTTATGATACGAAATCCAATTTCATTTATGCTCAATCAGAAGTTAAATCAGAAATTATAAAAGCTTTAGAGAACTTTGGAATAGTTATTAGAAATTTTAATGATGATAAATTCAGATTAACAGTTGGCTCAAGAGAGGATAATAGTAAAATTATCAGTATAATAGAAAGAGTTTTAAGGGGGGATAATTTTGCAGGATTTGCAGGAGAGGGTAGCTGCTTATAGTAGAAAAACTAAAGAAACAAGTATAGAAATAATGATGAACCTTGATGGTGAAGGTAAAAGCAACATAAGTACAGGAGTTGGCTTTTTTGATCATATGCTAAATTTATTTTCATTTCACAGTGGAATAGATTTGGATGCAAAGGTAACTGGTGACTTATGGATTGATGATCATCATATGGTTGAAGATTTTGGTATAAGTTTAGGGTGTGCCATAAAAACAGCATTAGGAGATAAAAAAGGAATAAATAGATATGGAACTTGCTATTTACCTATGGATGAATCTTTAGCATTTGTAACTTTAGATATTAGTGGGAGACCATATTTAGTTTTTGAAGCTGAGTTTAATAGAGATAGTGTTGGTCAATTTTCTACTGAAATGGTAGAAGAATTTTTTAGGGCTGTAGCCTTTAATGCAGGGATAACACTTCATTGCAAGATTTTATATGGAAAGAATGATCATCATAAAATAGAAGCTCTTTTTAAAGGATTTGGAAGAGCGTTAAGAGATGCTATTGCGGTTACTAATGATAATATACCATCTACTAAAGGGGTTCTTTAATTAAAGACTATTCTTATAAATTTAGGAAGTGTTTTTCAGTAGTTTGATGCTTAGGAACCCTTTAAATGGAAGTATTGCTATAGAAGAAAGCATAAGTTATTAATTTTTAATGTTATTCAACAAGTTATGAGAAGCATAGAAGAGAAGATGCCTTACATTTTACTGTTAATCATATTAAATAATTGTTGAAAATCATAAAAACCACAAAAAATATAAAAGTGATAAGAGTAGTTAAAGCAGTTAGAATAAGGAGGTGCTGAGATGATTGTTGTTATAGATTATGGCATGGGAAACTTGAAAAGTGTTGTTAATGGACTAAAATATCTTAATATAGATTGTAAAATATCAAGTGATGAAAAAGAAATAAGAGAAAGTAGCAAATTAATTCTTCCTGGAGTAGGTGCTTTTAATAAAGGAATGGAAAATTTAAAGGCATCTCAATTGGATAAAATAATAATAGAAGAAGCGAGAAAGGGCAAACCTATATTAGGAATTTGTCTTGGAATGCAGCTGTTATTTGATAAAAGTTATGAAATTGAAGAAACTCAAGGACTTTCATTAATTAATGGAGAAGTAGTAAAATTCCAATGCGATGCAAAGATACCTCATATGGGATGGAATTCTCTTGACTTTAAAAAAGAAGATAATATTTTATATGGTACGGAAGAAGAAAGTTTTGTGTATTTTGTTCATTCATACTATGCTGAGATGCAAAACAAAGAGGAAATGGTTGCAACATGCACTTATGGAGGGATTGAGGTACCAGCAATAGTTAGAAGAGAAAATATAATAGGAATGCAGTTTCATCCTGAAAAGAGTGGAGATATAGGACTTAATCTATTAAAAAACTTTAAGGAGCTGATATAATGATAATCCTACCAGCAATAGATATTAGAGGTGGCAAAGCTGTAAGGCTGTACAAGGGTGATTATGATAAAGAAGAGGTAGTAGACTCAGATGTTGTTAAGAGAGCAAAAGAGTTTGAGACCTTGGGCGCTGAATATATTCATATAGTTGATTTGGATGGAGCTAAAGAGGGGAAGACAGTAAATAAAGAATTGATTTTTGAAGTAATAAAGAACGTAAACGTGCCAATAGAAATAGGAGGAGGCATAAGAAATTTTGAAACAGTAAAAGAGTATGTTGAAAATGGAGTAGAAAGAGTCATTTTAGGAACAGCAGCCATAAGCAACAAAGAGTTATTAGAAAAGAGTTTACAAGCATATGGAGATAAAATTGCTGTGGGTATAGATGCTAAGAATAACATGGTTTGTGGTTCTGGATGGCTTGAAACTAGTGAAAGAGAGTATATAGAGTTTGGTAAGGAATTATATGCTATGGGTGTAAGGACCTTTATAGTAACAGATATATCAAAGGATGGAACCTTAAATGGAGTTAACATAGAAATGCTTAAAAAATTTAAAGAAGAGGTTACTTCTAATGTTATAGCATCAGGTGGAATTAGAGATATACAAGACATAAATGCTCTTATAAAAATGAACATTTATGGAGCAATAACCGGAAAGGCCATATATTCAGGAAAGTTAGATTTAAAAGAAGCCATTGAAGCAAGTAAAAAGGGGCGATAATAATGCATACTAAAAGAATAATTCCTTGTCTAGATGTTAAAGATGGTAAAGTCGTTAAGGGAGTAAACTTTTTAGGACTCAAAGAAGTTGGAGATCCAGTGGAGCTTGCTACTTTCTACAACCAGCAAGGTGCAGATGAATTGGTTTTTCTAGATATAACTGCAACTCATGAGGGAAGAGGAATAATGGAAGATATGGTTAGACGTGTGGCAGAGCGTATTTTTATTCCTTTTACTGTTGGAGGAGGGCTTAGGAACTTAGATGATATGAAGGCAATTTTAAGAGCTGGTGCAGATAAAATATCATTAAATTCTGCAGCCATAAAAGATTCTCAACTAGTAAAGCAAGGGGCAGAATATTTTGGGTCTCAATGCATAGTGGTTGCTATTGATGGAAAAAGAAGAGCAGATGGAACTGGATGGAACGTGTTTATTAATGGAGGAAGAATAGACACTGGGTTAGATCTTTTGGAATGGGCGAAGAAAGTTAGAGATTTGGGATGCGGTGAAATTCTTTTGACCTCTATGGATGCTGATGGAACAAAACAGGGATTTGATTTGGAGTTGACAAGAAGAGTATCAGAAATAGTTGATATACCTGTAATTGCATCAGGTGGTTGTGGTGATATATCTCATTTCTACGATGCATTTAATGAAGGAAAAGCAGATGCAGCTTTAGCAGCATCATTATTTCATTATGGAGAACTTCAAATTAATGAAGTGAAAGAATATTTAAAAGAAAAGAAGATACCAGTGAGGATGTGATTTTTATGACAGGTAATTTGCTACATGAAATTGATTGGAAAAAGTGTAATGGATTGATTCCAGCTATAATTCAAGACAAGCAAACTAAAGATGTATTAATGATGGGGTACATGAATGAAGAGAGTCTTAGCAAGACTTTAGAAACAGGATTTACTTGGTTTTATAGCAGAACCAGACAAGAGCTTTGGAACAAGGGAGCTACTTCTGGACATTATCAAAAGGTTGGAGATATATTTTTAGATTGTGATGGTGATACTCTTTTAGTACTGGTAGATCAACAAGGTGTAGCTTGCCACACAGGAGAAAAAACTTGTTTTTTTAGAAAGTTTTATTAAAAAGTTTTATTGGGAGGTAGATTAATGGATAGTGTATTAGAAGGTTTATATGAAATAATAAAACAAAGAAAAGATAATCCGGAGGAAGGGTCGTATACATCATACCTATTTAATAAAGGATTAGATAAAATTCTTAAAAAGGTTGGAGAAGAGAGTACAGAAGTAATAATTGCTTCTAAAAATGCAGATAGCAAAGAGACTGTGCTTGAAATCTGTGATTTAGCTTATCATATCTTGGTTATGATGGCTGAGCAAGGGATTAGTTTAGATGAAGTTAAGAAAGAGTTAGAAGTAAGAAGGAACAAGACTGGTAATTTAAAGAGTGAGAGAAAAGCTGTTGAGAATCTATAAAGGTGTAGTTATGTTTATATAAGAAAAAAGGAACTGATTGAAAAACAACCAGTTCCTTTTTTATATTCAAATTAATTAAGCTTTGTTTACAGAACCGAAAAGATCCATCTTTTCTTTAACTGTAGCTTTGATTGCTTCGAATCCTGGAGCTAATAACTTACGAGGGTCAAATCCTTTTCCTTCTAAGTCTTTTCCAGCTTCTATATATTTACGAGTAGCTTCTGCGAATGATAATTGACATTCAGTGTTAACATTGATTTTAGCAACTCCTAAAGATATAGCTTCTTTAATCATTTCAGCAGGGATACCAGTACCTCCGTGAAGAACTAGTGGCATATCTCCTGTAAGTTCTTTGATTGCAGCTAATGCTTTGAAATCTAATCCCTTCCAGTTTGCTGGATATTTTCCGTGGATATTTCCGATACCAGCAGCTAACATTGTAACTCCTAGATCAGCGATTGATTTACATTCGTTTGGATCTGCAATTTCGCCAGCTCCAACAACTCCATCTTCTTCTCCACCGATTGATCCAACTTCTGCTTCTAAAGATATTCCTTTTTCAGCAGCAAGTTTAACTAATTCTTTAGTCTTTTCAATGTTTTCTGCTATTGGATAGTGAGAACCATCGAACATAACTGAAGAGAAACCAGCTTCTATAGTTTTAAAAGCTCCTTCGTAGCTACCGTGATCTAAGTGTAATGCAACTGGAACAGTGATTTTAAGGTCTTCTAATAAACCATTAACCATTCCAACTATAGCGTGATATCCACCCATATATTTTCCTGCACCTTCAGAAACACCAAGTATAACTGGTGAGTTGTTTTCTTGTGCAGTTAATAAAACTGCTTTTGTCCATTCTAAGTTGTTGATATTGAATTGACCAACAGCATATTTTCCATCTCTAGCCTTGTTTAACATTTCTTTAGCTGAAACTAACATTGTATATTACCTCCATTTGTTTGAAAATTTTGTTTTAAAAATTTTGCTATTTATAATTTGTGAAAAGAAAAATTATTAAATCATTTTTCCTCTACAAACCATTATAACTTTAAATCAAATAAAATGGAATACCTTTTTTAAATTATACGATTTCCTGAAAATATTTGTTATAAAATGAAAAATAAAGTACAAAGTGGATTTGATATTATTTACAAATGTAAAAAATAAATGTAATATTTATTTATATATAAAGAAAAATAACCCAAAAATGTATTTAAAATAATAAATTTTTCTTGTGAAAAATATCAGTTTAATCACAGAAAATAAACATTGTTTTTATGTATCATTTTTGCTAAAAGATTTATTAAATGTCATAGGTAAAAAGGGGGAGATGTCTATGAAATTAGAAAAACAAAAATATGGGTTAGGGGACATAGTAAAAATACCACTTAAAAGTGCACCCATATCTGCTACATTAATGGGGGTTTTAAATTTATTTCAAGGTTTGATTCCAACAATTCAATTATTGATTACAGCTCAATTTTTGGATACAGCTATTGCTATATTTAATAAAAAGCAAGATGCTTCAAGTATAATTACTCCATTAATATTATTATCCTTGACAATAGCTTATACATGGATTTCTTATCAAATTATAAAATTTTCTGAGGTAAAGCTTGAAAATAAGCTTAGACAAAACTTCAGGGTGTTTTTAGTTGAGAAAATAGCTAATTTAAAATATAAGCATATTGAAAGTCAAGATAGCTGGGATCTAATTTCAAGAGTAGTTAAGGAACCAGAAATTCAGTGCAGAAATGCTTACGATCAATTACTTGCTATGATTTCAATGATACTTAGGATTGTAGGTATTCTCGCTATATTATTTGCTAAAGTATGGTGGTCAGGTTTATTTATTGTTGCAATTTCAGCACCTTTATTTTATATAGCATTAAAAGGTGGAAAAGCGAGTTATGAAGCCAATAGAGAAACTGAAAAATTCAAAAGAAAAGTTGAATATCTAGGAGAGGTTTTAAATGGAAGAGAGTCAGTAGAAGAGAGAAGTCTTTTTGGATATTCAGAAGAAGTAAATAAAAAGTGGCATAAGCAATATGAGACTGCTAGAGGTATAGAGTTTAAGGTTAACTTAATTTGGTTTTTAAAAGCTAAAGGTGGCGGTGTTATTACAGCAATTTTATCTATATTAATAGTATTTATTTTAATCAGTCCAGTTCAAAAAGGATTGATATCAGTTGGTTTATTTATCTCAATAGTTAATAGCGTTTTTAGCTTAATACAAAGTTTATCATGGCAGCTTCCACAGTATGGAGATCAATTGGCTAAAAATAAGGAATATCTAGTTGACCTAACTAATTTTGTTAAACTTGATAGTAAGGATGGAGCTGTGGACAAACCTTCAGAAGATATTAAGAAGTTAAAAACTTTGGAGTTTAAAAATGTCTCTTTTAAATATCCAGGAACAGATGCCTATATATTAAAAAATATATCTTTTATTATAGAAGAAGGAAAACACTATGCTTTTGTAGGGGTGAATGGATGTGGTAAAACCACTATAACTAAGTTAATTACAGGTTTATATGATGAATTTGAAGGAGAAATATTACTTAATGGAAAAAGCATTAAAGAATATGCTCAAAAAGATTTAAAGGCAATGTGCTCCGTTGTGTATCAAGACTTTGCTAAGTATTTTGTTTCTGTAAGAGATAATATAGCATTAGGAAATGTAAATAATGATAATCAAAATGAAGAAATAGAGAAATCTATTGAGACAATAGATTTAGGAAAAGCAATTGATGAATTGCCAAAGGGAATAGATACAATTTTAGGAAAGATAAAAAGTGATGGTATAGACGTATCTGGGGGACAATGGCAGCGTATAGCTATGGCAAGAGCAATTGTAAGTCCAGCTCCTCTTAGAATTCTAGATGAGCCAACAGCAGCGTTAGATCCTATCAGTGAAAGTAACATGTATGAAAGATTTGAGAAAATCAGTAGAGGTGGAACAACTATTTTTATAAGTCATCGTTTAGGTTCAACTAAGCTAGCTGATGAAATATTTGTTATTGGAAATGGTGATATTTTGGAAAAAGGCTCTCATGAAGAACTTATGGATAAAGATGGTGTTTATGCTGAAATGTTCGAGAGTCAAAGGAGTTGGTATTTATAATGGAAAGAAAAGCTGAAGCAAAGGAAGTTTCCTTTTTAAAGATATTAAGAAAAATAGGCCCACTAGTAGTTATGGCTTGCCCAGTATATTGTATAATGAATACTATAATTGCTGTGTTCCATGGTGTTTCATTTGGGCTTAATACTGTTATGACACAAAAATTTTTTGATGCAGTAACTAATTTAGTTAAAGGTAGTGCAACGTTAAAAACTACAATTATAATGTTAGGATTACTATGTTTAACCCTTGTTTCTAGTCAAATTTTAAATGGAGTTAGTAATTTTCTAACAGGTAACTTAGGAAAAAAGTTAGTAGGTAAGATGACAATAATTTTAAATAGAAAAAGTTCAAAATTAAATGCAGTTAATTTTGAAAATCCATTACTTCTTGATGATATAAATAAGGCTAAAAAAGGTTTAGAAAATGGCGTCTATTTAATTATGATGTTGTTTTTTATAGTATCTTTCTATATACCATATTTTCTTTTTATGGGAGTTTACTTGTATAGTTTGAAACCAATACTTTCAATATCCTTGGTGTTGATTTTTATTCCTGTTGCCTTAGCACAATTCGTAAAAATAAAAATATTTGCTAATTTAGAGGATCAGGTTGCACCAGTAAGAAGGGAATACGAATATTATGAAAGATGTATAAAAGATAGGGAGTATTTTAAAGAAACTAGACTTTTAGGGGCCTTTGGTTACTTTAAAAGTTTATATAGTTCATCCTTGGGAAGCTTAAATAAAAGTATATGGAAGGCAGAGAGAAAGTCTGGACTAATTGAAATTGGTCTTAAAATAGTAACACTTGCAGGTTATATAGGAATATTAATATTATTATTTGATGCATTAATGGATGGTTCAATATCAGTAGGAGCTTTCGGTGCGGTTTTTTCATCTATAGGATTTATGTTTGATATTATGGAAGAAATAATAACTATGCATATAGGAACAATTACTAGGAATTTAGGAACAGTAAAGAATCTTGTAAGATTTTTAGAAATGCCAGAGAGAATCGGAGAAGATATAGAAATAAATTCAGTTCCAGAAATATCTCTAAAGAATGCATCTTTTTCTTATCCTGGAGCAGATAAAAAGTCACTAGAAGAAATATCATTAGATGTTAAATCTGGAGAGACTATAGCCATAGTAGGAGAAAATGGTGCAGGAAAAAGTACTATAGTTAGACTTATGACTGGCTTATACATTCCAACAGAGGGAAAAGTATTTTTTAATGGAGTGGATACTTCAAAAATATCAGCCCAATCAATTTATAAAGGAATATCTGGAGTATTTCAGAAATTCCAAAAATACAAGATGACTTTGGAGGAGAATGTTTCTATAAGTAATACAGATGTACTTTGCAATGAAGAATTATTAAATATAGCAGCAGATAAGGCTGATTTAGAAATAAATTCAGATAGATTTCCAGAAGAATATAAAACCATGCTATCAAGAGAGTTTGATGGGGTGGATTTATCAGGTGGACAGTGGCAAAGAATAGCTATAGCAAGAGGTTTTTACAAGGCACACAATATGATTATACTTGATGAACCTACAGCAGCTATAGATCCTGTAGAGGAGACAAAAATCTATAATAAGTTTAAAGAAATGTCAGTGGGAAAAACAGCTGTAATAGTTACTCATAGACTAGGATCTGCAAAAATAGCAGACAGAATCCTAGTAATGGATGCAGGAAAAATAGTACAAGTTGGAACTCATGATGAACTCATTGCAGTAGAAGGCAAATATAAGGATATGTATGAAGCTCAAAGCAAGTGGTATATAGAGGAATGCAGTTAGGCAGAATAGCTATAAGTTACGTTATTTTGTTTTATATAACTTTTCATTAGGAATTATGAAAAGTTATATAAAGTTGATGCTTTAAGATATGTCTTTCTTCAAGATATGCTTTGTGATTATGAATATGGCAATAAAGTGGACAGAAATACCTGTCCACTTTATTGATAATTATATTATTTTTAGGTTTCTTTATCTAGAGCATTAACTCTTTCATTCTACACTTATAAAGTTCTACTTCTTCTTTATAATCCATAAGAATTCCTTCTTCTCTGACAAAATTTTGGTAGCCTCTTGGTTCTCCTTTTAATCGAGGGAAAAGTTGAAAATGCAGATGATTTCTTTTGCCATCACATATAGTACACATATACACTTTTTCTGCACCAATAATTTCCTTATGAAGATTAATTATCGCATTTGATATTTTTAATATATAAGTTCCTAATTCAAGAGGCATTTCAGAAATGTCTTCGTAATGCTCCTTTGAAACAATAATTGTTTGACCAGTTGCTCTTGGATATTTTTCAAATTGACACCTTACTTTCTCATCCTCGTAAAAAATCAATCCATCGTCAGGGAATATATCTCCTGTAGTAAAGTTATAACATCCAAAACAGATGTCTTTTTCTTGTAGTTCTTTTATCTTTTCAAATCTTTGCTTTAGTGATTTCTCTTCATCTTCTGATAATTTCTTAACGTACAATTTAAGTCCTCCCTTTTCACAGAATAAGTAAATGTATAATATTACTATAAATCAAGTGCTATATTCTGTAAACTGAAATTCAAATCCTATCTTAAGTATTTTTTAATAATTAAAATTTCATAAGAAATAAATATAGATTTAAATAAAACTTTATTTATAGAAATATATAAATAAAGTTTTATAGAAAAATATATAAATATTTATAGGAAAAATCGGCGTTTTGGATGGGAGGGGAGTATAGTTGTTACAATAGACTAGTAACCAAATTTTATTTAATATTTAGCGGAATAAGCTTTTTCTCTCTAAAGGTAACAGGTGTAAGATTTAATGAGTTTAACATAGTTAATCCTGCTTCAAAATTATTCATGATATCTTGTGGCTTATGAGCATCAGATCCTAAGGATATATATCTTCCGCCTAAGTCATAATACCTTTTTAAAATTGTATTTAAATTATTGAAAGCAGTCTTGTCATTAAGTCTACGAGTATTTAATTCTAGAACCTTATCTTTTCTTATCAAAGTTCTTAATACAGTGTCAATGTGATCACTGAAGTCTTCATAATACATTTCTGGATCTTTAAATGGAGCATATCTACTAGGGTAGTCTAAGTGAGATAAAACCTGAAAGCAGTCGTATAGTTCAATGCATTTTGCAGTGAATTCGAAGTATTCTTCAAAACCAGCTTGTTTGGTTACACCTTCTTGAAAAAATTCATTGAATATATCTTTGTCATTTACAATATGGATTGAACCTAAAACAAGGTCAAAATTATTGTTTGAAGTTTCAATATTTTTGTCTAAAATTTCTTCTCCAAGACCTATTTCAATTCCAAGGTTTAAAGTGTCATTTCTATATTTTTCGTAAGCTTTTAAATAAGCTTTTACATCACATCTAAATAAATTAGGATTTCGATAATTCCAATCAACATGTTCTGTGATTGTAACTCCTAGATTATTTTCTTTTTGTACTTTTAGGATTTCTTCTATTTTCATTTTAGAATCTGAGGACATTTCGCTATGCATGTGATTATCAAATATCATATTAATTCACTCCTTAAATCAAATTTACTAAATTAGGCAGCTAAAATAAATAAAAAGCTTAGAATAGGTTATGCATTGACTTACATATTTTGAAGATCTATATATATTATTTTAAATTATTATATGATAAGAAGTTATGTGCAGTTTCAGCTGCCTTAACTCCATTTACGATTGCTTTTTCCATAACTCTTGCAGCAAGAAGGCCAACTACGTTCATATCAGCATCCACTTTATTAGTAGCCATAGTGAAAATTGTATCACCATCAAACATGGTATGAGCAGGTCTTATTGCTCTTCCATAACCATTATGAGCCATAGAGGCTACTTTGTTTGCTTGAGCCTTGGTAAGATTGGCATTTGTAACAATAATACCTATAGTAGTGTTGCCTTTAAAAACGTTCTTTTCCTTATCATATTGTGATATCATTATTTCTTCTGTGTTTAATAGGCAAGTCTTATCGTCATTAAGTACGCCGGCTATAAAGCTTTGAGATTCTGAGTCATATATATCACCTAAAGCATTTACAGCAACTATAGCACCTACTTGCAAATCTCCAACTTGAACAGCATAGGTGCCAAGGCCACCTTTCATTGCATATTCAGGACCTTTAAATTTACCTACTGTAGCACCAGTACCAGCACCTATATTTCCGTTTAAATTATCTTTGTAGGTTTCAGAATTTATGCAGGCGTTATACCCCATAGATTTATCAGGACGGCAATTGCTGTCTCCACAAGGCAAATCAAAAAGTACAGCGCTGCAAACTATAGGTACCTTTGTGACAGCAACATCAAAACCTACATCATGTTTTTCAAGATATTCCATTACTCCAGAGGAAGCATCAAGACCAAAGGCACTACCACCAGCTAAAACTACTGCGTGTATTTTATCTACCATTTCTACTGGGTTTAGTAAATCTGTTTCACGGGTTCCGGGCGAACCACCTCTTACATCAACACCACCTGATGCACCAGCTTCACAAATAACTACTGAGCATCCAGTACCGCCTTTGGGATTCTGCGCATGGCCAAGTTTTATGCCTTCCAGATCAACAAAATTAATTTCTTTCATATAATTTCACCTTTCTTTCATCAATATTAAAATTAATATATAATTTCTAAATTAATGTTTTGAACCAATAGTTAATGAAGTAACTAAAATAGTTATTCTTGTTTTTATAATAATATACCCTCAACTAGTATGCCAAACAAGTTGAGGGTGATTAATAACTAAAGTTTATTTTCTTTTAAATGCTTTTTTAGTTGCAAGAACTATAGGAACAGTAATAACTGCTGAAACTATAGCTTCAGGAATTCCATTAACAACACCTATCCAAGCAATAGCCTTTGCTCCTGCAGAGGCAGTTAATCCTAAAGATTTTGCAAATCTGTCTAAGTAAATAAAATATGCAAGACCTAAAACACCAATAGTGTTAATTAATGATCCACATACTGCTGCAAAGCCTATAGAAAAACCGGAAAGTTTATTTTTTAAAGCTTTGTTAATGATTGCGTATATATAGTAACTACCAAGTCCTATCAATATTCTAGGAAGCACAGCTACTAATGGATTCCAAAATACAAAAGCAGTTGGTGTTGGTGTGACAAAGGCATTATACATACTGAATAAGCCAAAGAATAATCCAACTAAAGCACCAGCTAAAGGCCCTTCAAGTATTGCACCAATGATTACTGGCACATGAAGTATAGTTGCTTTTACTGGAGGTATAGGAATAAATCCTAAACCAGATAAACCTAGAAATATTGAGATTGCAGAAAGCAATCCTACTGATACAAGCTTTCTTGTATCGAACTTTGATTTTGATAATTTTCTTTCCAATATAATTCCCCCCGTTCTTATTCCTTATGGATATAAGTCGTAATATTATTTTAATAAATACATTAGTTCGGTTCTTTTTGAAATACCGACAATATGTATTTTATCATGAAAAAAATATATATCAATAGCTTTAATAAAAAAATAACATTGCCATGTAAAAACGTAACATTGCCATTTAAAAAGTAAAAGGAATGAAAAATGCATCATAAGCATAAAAATTAATATTAATATAGTTAATCGTTAAAATAAATGAACTTTTAAGTTTAGACATCAAAGTATATTTAGTTTGAGAATTAGAAAATTTTTATTTGGATATAATAATAAGGAATCTTGAAAAAATAAGTAAGTCCATCTGCTAGCATATTTGGACTTGTTATTTTTTCTTAGATGATTAAATGTTTAATTAATATAAATGGAGAAGATGAAAATGAATAATAATGAAATTTTTAATGATATAGAAAAGCACCTTTTAGAAGATGAGAAACCATCACTTTGGATTGAGAAAATGAGAAATAAGGGTGTATTTGATGTTAAACCTTTTAAAGTTTTTTCAGAATTGAATGAAACACTACAAGAGAAAAAACATCACCCTGAAGGAAATGCATGGATTCACACTTTAATGGTAGTGGATAGAGCTGCTAAGGAAAAGGAAAAAAGTGATTTTCCAAGAGCTTTTATGTGGGCAGCTTTATTGCATGATATAGGTAAGGTAAGAACAACTATGAAGAGAAATGGGAGATGGACTTCTTATGACCATGACATAGTAGGAGCAGAAATGGTGAAGTCATTTCTAGATGAATTTCAGCTAGATGATGATTTTAAAGATAGGGTAACAGCTTATGTAAGATGGCATATGCAACCATTATACGTAATAAATCATTTACCTTTTCAAAACATTAAAGCAATGGTAAAAGAAATTGAACCTAAGGAATTAGGTCTATTATGTTTTTGTGATAGGGTTGGCAGGGGAAATCTTACTAAGGAAACATTGAGTGATATCACAGAAGAAAATAAATTATTTATACGTAAAGCAGAGAAGGTCAAGGAAGAATTAAATTAATTAATAATATACTAAAATTAAGTTGAAATTTTTGTCCTTATTATGTATCATTTTAATGTTAGATAAAAATAGACTGGTTATTTGTTTATAAAATAAAAATAAATGTACGTAAGAGGTGGAAAGATGGAGGTATATTTTGACAATAGTGCCACAACCAAACCTTATGATGAGGTGGTAAATGAAGTTGCAACAGCAATGACAGAATTTTATGCCAACCCCTCATCATTACATAAGCTTGGAATGAATTGTGAAAAGAAATTATCTGAAGCTAGAGAAATCCTAGCTTCTACAATAAATTGTTCAAAGGATGAAATCTTCTTTACTTCAGGTGGAAGTGAAAGTAATAATTTATTTCTTAAAGGTTTAGCCAAAGAAGGGAATCATATAATAGTATCACGATTTGAGCATCCAAGTATTTTGAGGACCGTTGAGTTTATGGAAAAGAACGGGGTAGAGGTAACTTATTTAGATATAGATGAGAATGGACAAGTTTCTGTTGAGCAAATTAAAGAACAAATTAAAAAAAATACTGTTTTAGTTTCTGTAATGTTTGTAAACAATGAGATTGGATCAATTCAAGATCTTGCTCTTATAGGTAAGACCATAAAGGAGTGTAGCAATAGAGCTAAATTTCATGTAGATGCAGTACAAGGTTATGGAAAAATAGAAATAGATGTTAAAAGCCAAAATATTGATCTTTTAAGTATTAGTGCTCATAAAATTCACGGACCTAAGGGAGTTGGTTTCTGTTACATTAGAAAAGGGATAAATCCAAATCCTTTAATTCATGGTGGTGGACAAGAAAAAGGGGTACGTTCAGGAACTTCTAATTTACCGTTAGTTCTTGGTATGGTTAAGGCTACTGAAATAACAATAGACAATATGAAAGATAGTTATAAAAAAGTAACAGAGTTAAAAGAATATTTTATTCAAAGACTTGAAGACATAGAGAATATAAGGATAAATAGTCCTATTAGAGATAATATGAGTCCTTATATATTAAATGTATCTTTTAGAGGTTTGAGATCAGAAGTATTGCTTCATATGCTAGAAGAGATGGACATTTACGTTTCTACAGGTTCAGCTTGTTCATCAAAATCAGGCAAAGGAAGTCATGTACTGTTAGCTCTAGGATTAGAATTAAAAGATGTGGATTCTGCAATAAGATTTAGTTTTTCACCATTCAATAGTAAAGAAGAAGTGGATTATGTAATAGATAGTTTGAAAAAATCATTGACATTTTTAAGGAGAGTAAAAAAATGAACAAATTAGTGTTAGTAAAGAGTGCACCAGAAATATTTTTAAAGGGTTTAAACAGAAATAAATTTGAACAAAAGTTAAGAACTAATATTTCAAAAAAGCTTAGTGGTATTGAGCATGCTATGGTTGTAGACCAAGGAAGATGGTTTATACAATCAGAGGAATTAGACAAAGTTGTAGAAAGAACTAGAAAAGTTTTTGGAATTAAAGAAGTTTGTGTAGTTACTGTAGTTGATGTAGATTTAGATAAAATCAAAGAAGAAGCATTAAACAAAGTAAAAGAAAGCAATGCAAAAACTTTCAAAGTAGTTACTAATAGAGCTAATAAGAAATTCCCAATGAACTCTATGGAGGTTTCAAGAGATATCGGTGGGTATGTATTAAGTCACATAGAAGATATATCAGTAGATATACATAAACCAGAGTGTATATTAAATGTTGAAATCAGAGAAGGAAATGCTTATGTATTTACAAATCATGATAAGCTTAAGGGAGCAGGTGGACTTCCTTATGGAATGAATGGTAGAACCTTGCTTATGCTTTCAGGTGGTATTGATTCACCAGTTGCAGGTTATATGATGGCAAAAAGAGGTGTAGAGCTTAACTGTGTTTATTACCATAGTCATCCATATACTTCTGAAAGAGCAAAGGATAAAGTTAAGGAATTAGCTAAGATTTTAGCAGGATATACAGAAAGAATAAATCTATATGTAGTTCCTTTTACAGATATTCAAATGCAAATAATTGAAAAGTGTAGAGAAGACGAATTAACTATCATAATGAGAAGATTTATGATGCGAGTTGCATGCAAAGTTGCTGAGGATAAAGAAATACATTCTGTAGCAACAGGAGAAAGTATAGGACAGGTGGCAAGTCAAACTATGGAGGGACTTGTAGTAAGTGATGATGTTTCTGATAGACCTGTATTTAGACCATTAATAGCTATGGATAAAGAAGATATAATTTCTGTAGCTGAACAAGTTGGAACTTATGAAACTTCAATTTTACCATATGAAGACTGCTGTACTATTTTCGTACCTAAGCATCCAAAGACTAAGCCAAGATTAGAAGAAATTAGAAAGTCAGAAAGTGTTTTAGCAATTGATGAATTAGTAAATAAGGCTGTAGAGGATATGGAAGTATTTACTTTCTAATTGATTGTAATGGAAAATCAAAGGCTTCAAGCTTAAATTTGAATTTAGACAATCTAATCTAATGTTAGATTGTAGAATATGATAAAAAGAGGCTAACTAGACAATTAAACTTGTTTAGTTAGCCTCTTCTTAGTTTATAAGTTCTAATTAGTAAAACTTATTTTCACCTGATATTTGCTTATAACTTCAGCTTTGATGATTAATAGTTCTTAAATCTTATATAAGCTAATCAACTCTATTTCTATATTCACCATTTTTAAAGGCTCTTATGTTTTCAGCTACTTCCGAAATAACGCGGTTTCGTGCTTCTATGGTGGCCCATGCTATATGAGGAGTTATGATTAATTTGTCTCTATTTTTCACTGTTAAGTATGGACTTTTAGGATCTATAGGTTCCTTTGAAATAACGTCTATACCAGCACCGAAGATTTTATCTTCATCTATAATTTTGCATAAATCAGCTTCGTTGATAATTCCACCTCTACCAGTGTTTAAAATTATGGCAGATTTCTTCATTAGGCTTAGTTTCTCATAATCCATTAGATTTTCAGTGTTCTTATTTAATGGTGCATGTATTGAAACAATATCACTTGTCTTTAATAATTCTTCTAGTGAAACATGTTTATATTCATTATTACTGTTCTTGCCTGAAGTGGAGTGATATATTATATTGCAGCCAAAGGCTTTAGCAACTGCAGCTACTTTCTTTCCTATTTGTCCAAGACCAATGATGCCAAAAGTTTTATTATTTAATTCCCAAAATGGTTTTGACAAATGAGTAAAGGTAGAACTTCCGGTATATCCACCATTTATTACATACTCATCATAATATTTTAGATGTTCTAAAACGTAGAATAATAGAGCAAAGGTATGTTGAGTTACACTGTCAGTAGAGTAACCAGCTACATTGCAAACTGCCACTCCATATTTTTTAGCAGCTGCTAGATCAACATTGTTTGTGCCAGTAGCTGTAAGGCAAATTAATTTTAGATTTTTACATTGTTTTAATATATCTTCTGTAATTAATATCTTGTTTATAATTATAACCTCAGAAGATTGGGATCTTTCTATCACCTGTTCTTTTGAAGTTAAATCATAAATTTTAAAATCATAGTTGAGATTTTTAAGTGGAGATAAATCTACATCATCACCTAAAGTTTTGTAATCTAGCATGGTTATTTTCATATTAAAGTCCCCCTCATCCATAGTAATTTATATATTTATTCATCTTTTTTGAACACTATAAATTTGTTTATTAAAAATCCTAATATTCCTGTAGTAGCAGAGGCAATTAGGTTACAGATATTAGCCCAAAGTGGGCGATGAAGTCTAAATATATTATGAACAGTAAACTTTGAAACTATAATTGCATCTATAGCAGAAAGTAGTGCTAGCACTGAAACATAGTCTATATAAGATGAATTTTTATTTTGTTTTTTAAAAGTTACTTTTTTATTTAAGATATATCCGTTTGTAGAATAAATGCAAAAGGATATAAACTTAAATAAATAATTTATTTTTCCAACAGACCTTCCAGTGACGAACCATAATATATTCAATACTATTTCATCAAGTATAAAATTAGAGGCGCCTACTAATATATAGCATATAAATTGTAAAATTGGTTTTGAATCTTTGGATTTAATTTCCATAAACAACAGTCCTTTAAAAAGTTTTAAAATCTATATAATTAAGGTTATTCAATAACTCAAAAAGTATTCTATAAATTATCTATAATATATTATAGCAAAAAAGTATAATCTATGTTGCAAATTGTTGAATTATGTGAAAATTCATAAATAGTTTAGCAAAAGGATCTATACTATATTAGGAAATGTTATTTATTTTCATACTCTTAACCTAGATTATTACTGTTGTTTATGAAAGAATATGAATGGAACATGAACAGAAATGAATGAAATTGATTGAAAATAAAAGAATTATAATTTATAATAGTATTATAAAGTGATTAATTAATGTAAATACTTAGATAGAAATTATTATAGTTAAAAATAAGGATGGTGGAAGAAATGATATATACATTAACATTAAATCCTTCAATCGATTACATAGTGAATGTTGAAAAATTTACTATTGGTTCTGTAAATAGAACTAATTTTGAAGAAAAATACCCTGGTGGAAAGGGAATAAATGTTTCAAGAGTATTATTCAATCAAGGAATTGCAAACAGAGCTTTAGGTTTTGTTGGTGGGTTTACTGGAGATTTTATTGAAAGTAGTTTGAAAAAGATAGGTTTAGAAACTGATTTTATTCATGTAAACGGTGACTCAAGAATAAATATAAAGTTAAAATCAGATGATGAAAGTGAAATTAATGGTCTTGGACCAGAGATATCACAAGAAAATATTAAAGCTTTTTATAGTAAGTTAGATGAATTAAATGATGGAGATATTTTGGTTTTGGCAGGAAGTATACCAAGTACTCTTGATAAAGAAATATATTCTCAAATTTTTGAATATTTAAAAGGTAAGGGTGTTAAGATTGTAGTAGATACTACAGGTAAGGCATTCATTGATACTTTAAAGTATGGTCCGTTTTTGGTTAAGCCGAACAATCACGAATTAGAAGAAATGTTTAATGTAAAGATAAATTCTCAAGAAGAATTGATTCAGTATGGAAAGAAAGTTCTAGATATGGGAGCGCAAAATGTAATAATATCATTAGCAGGTGAAGGCGCATTAATGATTAATAAAGATGGAGTATATAGAGCTACAGCTCCAAAGGGAACAGTTAAGAATTCAGTAGGAGCAGGAGATTCACTTATTGGTGGTTTCTTAGCAGAGTATTCAAGAAGTGGAGATTTGCAACAAGCATTTAAATCAGGAATTGCTTCTGGAAGTGCTACAGCATTTTCTTTAGACATTGCAACTAAAGAAGAATCAGAAAACTTATATCCACAAATTACAATAACAGAAGTTAAATAGATTAAAACTAAGTGTATATTGGATACCTAAAAATAAAAAATATTTTTAGGTATCTTTTCATTTGTATTATCAAGTGAAACTTGATTCAGGTGGGGTTTGATCCCCATCTGAATCTTAGTTGAACTTATCCAGGAGCGTGCAGCCGTTATCTCCAACTTAAGGAGAGAACCTAAATCTATGATTTAGTGTGAATCGGTTAAGCAGACATCTCAAATCTATGATTTGATGATGGTCGCTTACTCTGTGAGCACTCATCTGACTTTAGGAAGAGGAGTTTCATATAAGATTGGAGTGTTACGGATGCTAGCTATCGGATAAAAAATAGATATTCTTTGACAATACTAAGGAATACTGATAAAATTCAGAAATGGTACAATACTAATATAAACTAAATTTATTATTGAAAATAATGAGGTAAATTTTATGATAGAAGATTTTAAAAAATTAGGACTTAATGAAGAATTATTAGAAGCTGTTGAAAGTTTGAAAATTGCAGAACCTACTGAAATTCAGGAAAAGGCTATTCCTGTAGCTTTAGATGGAAAGAGTATAATTGGGCAATCTGAAACAGGCACAGGTAAAACATTAGCATACTTATTGCCAATACTTCAAAGAATAGATTCATCAAAACAAGAAATGCAATGTATAATCTTAGCACCTACTCATGAATTAGTAGCGCAGATTAATAATACGGTAAAAGAATTAATAGTAAGTAGTGGTTTAAGTATTAAATCAACTTCACTAATTGGCAGTGCTAATATAAAGAGACAAATGGATAAGTTAAAGGAAAAGCCACAAATATTAGTTGGTTCGTCTGGAAGAGTTTTAGAGCTTATAGGAAAGAAGAAGATTACTACACATACTATAAAAGTGTTAGTTATGGATGAAGGAGATAAGTTATTAGATAAAAATAATATAGATAATGTAAAGAAAATAGTAAAATTAACGCCTAATAATAAGCAAACTATGTTGTTTTCAGCTACATTAGCTAATGACACTTTATCTAAATGTAAGGAGCTTGTTGGGGAAGCAGAAGTAATTAGGGTTAAAGCAAGTAACAAAGTAAATGAAAACATATCACATGTTTATTTTTTAGTGGAGCATAGAGATAAGATAGAAGCACTTAGAAAATTAATAAATGCTGCAAAGCCGGAAAAAGCTTTAGTGTTTATAAATAGTAGTTATGATGTAAATATGACTTTATCAAAGCTTCAATTTAATAAAATTAAGGCAGAAGCTCTGCATGGTGTGAATTTTAAAGAAAATAGACAAAAAGCCTTGGAGGATTTTAGAAAAGGGAATATACAGGTTTTAGTTGCATCTGATATAGCTGCAAGAGGACTTGATATTAAAGGGATAACTCATGTTATAAACTTAGATATACCTGAAGATCCTAAAGATTATCTTCATAGAGTAGGTAGAGTAGGAAGAGCTGGAGAAAAGGGTGTAGCGTACTCTATTGTAACAGAAAGAGAAGAATCATTTATAAAACAATTTGAAAAGAACTTTAACATTATTATTGAGAAGAAACAAATTTATATGGCAGAAATAGTTGATCAGGCACCAAAATATAAGGCAAAGAAAGATAAGTATGCTAATAAGAGTAAGATTTCATCAACTAAAAAAGCAGTTTTAAATAAGAAGACTCCTGTTGAAGAGGAAGTTAAAGAAAAGGATTTTAGAAGAGATAGGGTTAAAGATAAGGATTTTTCTAAAGATAGCTATAAAACAGAAAAATTGAACAAAAAGCCTAAAAAGGGTGCAAATGAATACGGAAAGTCTAATTTCTTTAGTTCAAGAAAGAGTTCAAAATAGTTAACTTAATATAATAAATATTTTATATAAATAAAACATATAAAAATAAATAGCAAATGAAAATATCAATCACATATTGGCTTGTTTATTTTTTGAATATGTCTAATATTGAAGAGCTAGATTTAATAAATGAGTATTAAATCTAGCTTTTTTTAATTAGATAAATATGGTAAGATTATATTATTACATTTATAGATATAATAATATAAAGATACATAATTAAAAATAAACAGATAGTTTAATTTTATATAGTAACTTCTATTTTGTTATGTAGTTATATTATGAAAAATGAGGGAGTGAATAAATTGGATTTAAAAGTAGGAAATTCTTATAATGGCTTTACTCTAAAAGAAGAAAGGACAGTTAAAGAAGTTGCAGCTGTAGCTTATATCTTTGAACATGATAAGACAAAAGCAAAGTTAATAAAACTTAGTTCAAAAGATGACAATAAGGTGTTTGCTATAGGATTTAGAACACCTCCAAATAATAGTACAGGAGTTGCTCATATTTTGGAGCATTCAGTTTTATGTGGTTCTAGAAAGTTTAATACTAAAGAGCCTTTCGTGGAATTGATTAAGGGTTCATTGAACACATTCTTAAATGCATTAACTTATCCAGATAAAACTATATACCCTATAGCTTCTAGGAATGAAAAAGATTTCTTTAATTTGATGGATGTTTATTTGGATGCAGTACTATATCCAAACATATATAAACAAGAAGAAATTTTTATGCAAGAAGGATGGAATTATAAGTTAGAAACTAAGGAAGATGAGTTAAAGTACAATGGTGTGGTATACAGTGAAATGAAGGGAGCGTATTCTTCTCCTGATGGTTCTATTTATAGATATATACCAAATGTTACTTTGCCAGATACACAATATGCAAATGATTCAGGCGGAGATCCTGAATGTATTCCAGATTTAACTTATGATGAATTCTTGGATTTCCATAAAAAATATTATCATCCATCAAATAGCTATATATACTTATATGGTAATGGGGACTTAGAAAAAGAGTTAAAGTTTATCAATGATAATTATTTGAAGGATTTTGATTATAGAAAAGTTGATTCTCAAATTTTAGAACAAAAAAGTTTTACAGAGCTTCATGAAGCTGAATTTACTTATGGTATAGCAAAAGATGAAGATGAAAAAGAAAAAACTTATTTAAATTTAAATTTTCTTGTGGATAAGGCAACTAATACAGAATTAAGTTATGCAATGGAGATTTTAACACATATGCTACTTAAAACTTCAGGAGCACCTCTTAAGAAAGCTTTATTAGATAAGGGTATTGCCAAGGCAGTTTCAGGTGAATTTGATAGTTCAATTCAGCAAACTATGCTTTCTATAATTGCTAAGAATTCAGATCCAGATAAAAAGGATGAATTCAAGAGCACAATCTATGAGGTACTTAATGAATTAGCAACTAAAGGTATAGATAAGGAAGCTATAGAGGCTTCAGTTAATAAGGTTGAATTCACATTAAGAGAAGCAGATTATTATGGATTTCCAAAAGGTCTTGTATATTATACTAATATACTTGAAAGTTATTTATATGGTGGAGATCCACTAGCTCATTTACAATATGATGCAGTGTTAGATAAGATAAAATCAGAGATGTTTAATGGGTATTTTGAAAATATAATAAAAGAACATCTTTTGAATAATGATCATGTAAGCCTTATAACTATGAAACCTAATAAGGGTTTAGTAGAAGAGAAGGAAGCAGTCTTAAAGGAAAAATTAAATAAGATAAAGCAAAGTTTTAAGGATGAGGAATTAAATAATATTATAGAAAAAGGGAAGAGGCTATTAGAAAGACAAAATACTCCTGATAGCAAAGAGCAGTTAGCAAGTATTCCTAAATTATCTTTGGAGGATATTAATCCTAAGGGAGAAACTATACCAACTGAGGTTAGGAATATAGAAGACACTAAGGTTATATATCATGAATTTAATACAAATAAAATAGTTTATTCTAACTTGTATTTTAATTCAAAGGTTATAGCAAAGGAAAAAGTAAGCTATTTAAGACTATTAGGCGATGTTTTAGGAAAAATAGATACAGAAAGATATGACTATGTAAAGTTATCTAATATAGTTAATATTAATATTGGAGAAGTGAGTTATCTACCAGTAGCATATAATGATTACGCAAAAGGTGAGGAGTTTAAAGCATTTTTTGCAGTGAAGTTCAAATCATTACTTAGCAATACTGACAAGGCATTAGAAATTATAAGTGAGATATTAAACCATACTAAATTCAGTGATGTAAAGAGACTAAAGCAAGTTGTAGATGAAGTTAAATCAAGAACAGAAACTATGATAATGCAGAGTGGTCATATGGTTGCTTACAGAAGATTGCTTTCATATATGTCAGCTAGGGGTTTATATGATGAAAAACTATACGGTTTATCTTATTATAAATTCATTTGCGAATTGAGCAATAAGTTAAGTGAAAATCCAGAAGCTGTGGTCAAGGAATTGGAAGAGATAGTTTCAAAACTTTTCTTAAGTGATAATTTATTGATTAGCTTTGCTGGAGAATCAGAGGATTATGAAACTTTCAAAAATGATATAAATAAATTCAAACTTACATTGAAAAAAGGTAAGGGAGAAGAAAATAAATATGATTTTGAAGTAACCCCATTAAATGAAGGATTGTTAACTCAAGCTGAAGTAAACTATGTAGGTAAAGGCGGAATGTTTAGCAGGGATAAATATAATGGAAGCTTAAATGTATTAGATACAATTTTAAGTTATGATTACCTATGGAACAACGTAAGAGTAAAAGGTGGTGCTTACGGGGTATTTAGCTTATTTAGAAGAGATGGATCAGGAGCATTTTTATCCTACAGAGATCCTAATGTTGAAAAGACCTTAGGAGTTTATGATAATATACCAGCTTATTTAGATGAATTTAAGGCTGAGAGAGAAGATATCATTAGATATATCATAGGAACCATAAGAAAGGTAGATCATCCATATAGCAATGATGATAAACTTAATGTAGGAGATGCCAATTATTTATCAGGTATTACAGATGAAATGATACAAAAAGAAAGAGAAGAAATAATTGCTACTGATGAAAATGCAATAAAACAATTAAAAGTATTAATGCAAGATATTCTAGATGAAAATTATATTTGTGCTATAGGAAACGAAAATAAAATTAAATCAGAAGGAAACTTCAAGCAATTAGTTAGAGTAAAAGAATAGAAAGATTTAGAGGGGATTTTCTTAGGAAAGTTCCCTTTAATTCTTTACAAGATATTTATATGTGATATAATTTCTGTAAATATTTTTATATTAGGAGTGAAGCTAGTGCAAGAAAGTTGGCAAAGGCTTTGGAAATTAATAACTCAATTATTTGCGAGATTTAAGAATAAAACTGAGAAATATTATTTAGAAAAAATAAAGCCTAAATTAAATTTTAAAACTGTGACTATAGGATTAATTATTACATTTTTTATTTTAGGAGGGATAGGTTTTTTTATAGGAAAGACTGTTTCTTCAAAAAGTTATGTTTTGGCTCAAATCGAAAAAGGATTTAAGGAAAATAACTGTAAATTGATATTGAAGAATTCTAAGATTCAAGGAATGAGACTAAATAAAGATAATATTAAGCCACTAATGAAATATTACAGCAATAATAGTTCTGTAGATAGTTTAATAAAAGATTTAAAGGGCAAATCTAAAAGTAATGAAGTACTACTTTTCAGAGAAGAAAAAGGAATTCTTTTTAACAAATACTATTTAGATATATCTCCAGTATATTTAAAAGTAAGAATAAATTATGGTGGCAGCAAAATATTTTTAGATGACAAAGATTATGGAACCATAATGTCAGATAATGAAGAAAAGACTTTTGGCCCCTTGGTACCAGGAATATATAATGTACAAGCCGAAAATAAAAATAAATTTGATGCACTTACATATAGACAGGATCTTCCAATAATGACTAAGCAGCAGGAAAAAGAAATTGAGTTAAATGGAATAAAAATAAGCATTGATAGTGAATATAAGGAAGCAAAAGTATTTGTTAATGGAAAAGATACTAATCTTGATGTAAGTCAATTTGATAAAATAGGTCCATTTAAAAATGATGGAAGTTCTTCTTTACATATTGAAGAACAATTGCCTTGGGGACTTATAAAGAGTGAAGAAATGCCCATTGAAAGAAGTAATAATATACATGTGAATTTAAGTTTGAAAAATGAAAAATTAAATCAGGATATTGATTCTAAGGTTAAGGATTTTTTTACTTCTGTATTCAATGCGTTAAATAATGAAAATGAAAATATTATTAGCAGTAATAATAAAAAGAAAATATATGATGAATTTAAAACTGAAAAGTTTTTGTTGAAAAATGATTATAAGCTATTGAACTATAACTTAGAAATTGAAAAAAGTGATATAAAAAGGGAGAATAGTAGGTTTGCAGGTAATGTATTTTTGACTTTAAATTATACTGTAAGTAAATCTTTATTTGGAATAGACTTTTCAGAAGATCAGGTTAAAACTAAATTCTTTTTAAAGATGATTTATGATTCTGACCAATGGAATGTAGATGACATGCAAATATTAAAATAAGATCTCTTAACCTATGTACCTTCGGATGTATAAAGTATATGAAAAAAAGAGAAGTCATAAAGTATGAAAATACCTTATGGCTTCTTCAATTTGAAAAATAGTTTTTAATGATCCTATAACGATCTAAAAACTTAAAACAATATAAAAGTTTCTTACAAATTAATTATAATTGTTAATTAAGTTAATGTGTTATAGCTAACTTAAGATTAAGTAAAGATTTTGTTAACTCTTAAAGAATCCAGTAAAAAAAAATAAAAAATTTTTCTATAGTTCTTTGATTATTAAACTATGTGTTATATAATAAAATTGAAGATAATTAAATATTTCATTTAAAGTGGGGAATGATAATGAGAAAAAGAAGAACAATATCGATTATTTTAGTAGCAAGTGTCTTTTTTTCAGGGGTTGCGCATAGTACAGTAGTACAAGCTACTTCTAGTCAGGATTTTCAAAATAAAATTAATAATAATAATGCGCAAAAGCAGCAACTAGAAAAGGAAAAAGATAGTATACAAGATCAAAAAGATGCAGAAAAAAGCAAATTAGATAAAATTCAAGATGAATTAGAAGAAAAATCTAAGCTATTAGACGCTTCAAAAGCTAAAGTGGATTCATCTCAAAATGATATAGATGCTTTAAAGCAAAAACTTATTGATATTCAGAATGATATAGACAAGTTAGATGTAGATATTAAAAAAAGTAATGACGAGATAGAAAAGAAAGAGAAAGAAGTTAAACAACAAGAAGATTTGTTAGGTATCAGAATAAGAAGCATGTATAAAAATAATTATATGGACAAGTTCTTAGCAATGATTTTGAGTTCTGAAAATCTTTCTGATTTTATCTCTAGGGTAGAAAATTTTGCTACAATAGTTCAAAATGACAAGCAATTAATAAAAGAAGTTAATGAAGATAAAGAAGAATTACAAAGAAGTAAAAAAGAATTAGATTCTAAAAAATCTAAGCTTGCTTCACAAAAAAATGACATAAATAATAAAAAAGTAGAATTAGAAAGCGTTCAACAAAAACTAATAGATGAAAAAAATCAATATGCAAATCAATATAATGATATTCAACAAACAGAAAATCAAAAGGCAGCTTTGATTGAAGGTCTTTCACAAAAAGAAAAAGCTCTTCAAGATGAAATCGGAGATTTAGCATCATACAATCAACAGCTTCAAGATCAGCTTGATCAAATTTTTGCTCAAAGTCAAGCTAACAGCAATAGTAATAGCAACAATAGTAATAGCAACAATAGTAATGGAAATAGTAACAATAGTAACAACATTCCACCGTCATCTGATGGATTTATGAGACCAGTAGATGGTGGTTACATAAGCTGCCCATATGGACCTAGAATTCATCCTGTTACAGGTAAACCTGGGTTTCATACAGGAGTTGATATAGCAGTACCAAGTGGTACCCCAATTTATGCTGCTCAAAATGGAGTTGTAGGCGTGGCACAATGGAATTCAGTTTATGGCAATATGGTAATTTTAAATCATGCTGATGGAATACAAACCTTATATGGACATACTGAAAAATACATTGTATCTGTAGGACAACAAGTAAAAAAAGGACAAGTTATTGCTTATGTTGGAACAACAGGATTGAGCACAGGACCACATTTACATTATGAAGTTAGAAAAAATGGCTCACATATTAATCCAAGTGGATATATGTAAACAAATAATCTAATAGTTAGGCATATAAAAACAAATAGGATTAAATGCTAGTCCATTTGTACATGCTATTTATTTTTAGATAATTTAGTATAAATAAAGAAATGACACCTTTAAAAATTTAAAGGTGTCATTTTTGTGCGATTAAGGTTATTTAGCTTAGTTTTAATGCTGTTTCAAGAGCAATTTCCATCATATCAGTAAATGTAGTTTGTCTCTCAGCTGCTGTAGTTTCTTCTCCAGTAACCATTGAGTCACTGATTGTTAAAAGTGTTAAAGCGTTTACTTTATATTTAGCAGCAATAGTATATAATGCACTAGTTTCCATTTCTATAGCTATGCAACCAAACTTAGCATATTGCTTCCAAACTTCAGGATCTTCATTGTAAAAGCTATCAGCAGTAAATACATTACCAACCTTAGGGGTAATACCTTTTCCAACTGCTGTATCATAAGCTGCTTTTAATAGCTCAAAAGAAGCAGTTGGTGCATAATCTTTTCCGTTAAATATGTTTTTGTTAATAGATGAATCTGTAGAAGAACTCATAGCTAGAACGATATCTCTAACATTTACTTCTTTTTGCATAGAACCAGCAGTTCCAACTCTCATTAGAGTTTTAACTCCATATTCTCTAATTAACTCATTTGTATATATTGATATAGAAGGAACTCCCATACCTGTTCCCTGTACTGAAATTCTTTTTCCTTTATATGTTCCAGTGAAGCCGTACATGCCTCTAACTTCGTTGTAGCAAACCACATCTTGTAAGAAAGTTTCAGCGATAAACTTAGCTCTTAATGGGTCTCCTGGCAATAAAACAATTTCTGCAATTTGGCCTTTTTCGGCATTTATATGTGTACTCATATAAAAATCTCCTTTCAAAAAAATAAATTTAAAATTGAACAACAAATATATATTATATCATTTTACTTAAATTTCATAGTTAAAAAGTAAAAAATAAGTATAATATATTTATAAGAAGAATTAAGGAGGGATTTAATAGTGAAGTTTTATGATGTATTAAGTGAATACTATGATGATATATTTAAACTAAATCAAAATACAGTAGATATGATTCTTGAAAATATAAAAGGTAAAAAGGTGTTAGATTTAGCCTGTGGTACAGGAAATTATTCTATAGCTTTAGATGCTGCTGGTAAGAAGGTAACTGGTATTGATTTGGATTCTATTATGATAGAAAAAGCAAAGAAGAAGAATCATAATATTTTGTTTAAGCAAGGAAATATGTTGAGTTTAGCAGAAAGTATAGGTGAAGAAAAATTTGATGGTGTTTTCTGCATAGGAAATTCAATTGTTCATCTGAATAATTTATATGAAATTGGTAAAGTATTTCAAGATGTATATAATCATCTTAATGTTGGAGGAAAGTTCATAGTACAGATTATAAATTATGATAGAATCTTGGGGGAAAACATAAAAGGATTACCATCAATAAAGACAGATGATGTTATATTTAATAGGCATTATATACTAAAAGAAAATAAAATAATTTTTAGAGGTGAAATTGAAACAAAAGAAGAAAAATTTATAAATGAGGTAGAACTATTTCCGCTGCTAAGAAAGGATACGGAAATAATCTTGGAGAAGGTTGGGTTTAAAGATTTTGAATTATATGGGGCTTTTAATGGAGAAGAATATAACAAAGGTTCATTTAATTTAATTGTTTGTGCAACAAAGTAGAGAAAGGTGTGACTGAATCATGATAAAAATAGCGAAAAAAACATTACTTAAGGAGTCAGTAGATTATGATGAACCTACAAAAAATGTAGTTAATCTTACTGAAGAACAAATGAATGAGTTTGGAATGAAAAGTTGTCAATATACAGGAAAATGTAATTGCAAGTGCAAGAATAAAAATAAGTAAAAAGTATGAAAGTAGAAATGAAAATTCACTTTGATTCTAGATGAACAAATAAGGATATCTAGGCAATTTATAGATTAGATCATATATATGTTAGGAACTATGAATTAAACATATAATTATTTAATTCATAGTTCCAGTATGTAGAAAAGTATGAAATTATTCATCTAAGTCTATGATTTCTAAATCATTTGGAACTATAACATTGCATACACAAAAATAATTAGCTTCAGCAGTATAATATTCTTTTCTATGTTTTATATTTTTATCTTCTGTGTGAATCAGTATTAAATTTTTAGAGTTTAGTGCTACAGAATGTTCACAAGCTTCTTTTACTGTAGAGTGATGCTTTTCGTAAGGATTGAACAGATTTCTTTCTTCATATAAGCAGAATGCTTCATGCATAAGGAAGTCAACACCTTTAGCATAATCCTTAAGAGAATCTTTGTATGGTTCATCGCCAAGAAAGCATAAACTTGTGCCAGATTGTGTAACAACCTTAAAGCCAAATTGTTTCAATTTAGTACTGTTGATATCAAAAAAAGTAAAACTATTATTTAATATATTAATAGAACTATTATTAGAAACAGGTATAAACTTAATTCTATCATCAAAATATTTTGTGAATTTTTTACCCAGAGTTAGGTTACATATAGTTCTACAAGCATCTAAAACAGAATCTTCTCCATATATAGAAAAAGAATCTACATAGGTACCTTTATTCATTTGTAAGGCAATAATTCTTACAATCCAACTGATACCAGTTATGTGGTCGTTATGAGTGTGAGAAATAAAAAGTGCTTTTATTTTGGATGTGGATATATTCAATTTTTCTAATTGAGATAAGATGGTATTTCCACCGCCTGTATCAATTAAAATATGATCTCCATTTTCATTTGTTATGGTAAAACAAGTATTAAAACATTTTGTTACCATTGCATTGCCCGTTCCAAGTATATAAAGCTTACTCATAAGAGCCTCCTTAATTTAAATAAAATTCATAAATATTATATAACATTGCAAATTAGATGTCATCAAATTAAAAAAAATGTCAAAAAATATTTTTGGATTGTTTGTTAATTTAGTAAAAAAGTAATTTGTTTATGATGCAAATAATGTATAATATAGATTGTAATAATGTTACCTAGAAGTAGGAGGAGATAAAATTGGCTAAAACAAGTATTTTTAGTAAGGAATATGAAAAACGAAGAAGAAGAAAACGAAGAAGAATTGTGTTAGCAGTTGTTTTGATTGTGTTAATTATGGGATGTGGAGTTTTGTATTCTCAGGGTAACATATCTCTGGATAAAATAAAGAATATTTTTGTTAATAAAAATGAACCTAAAAACAAAATCAATGAACAATCCCCAAATAATACTGTAGATAATTCTAAGAAAAATTCACAGGAAAATAAAAATGAGCAGAAATCAGAAGAAAAGAAGTTTATTGAAATAAAATTAGCTTCAGGAAGTTCTGCTAAAGCTCTTTATGATGAGGATAGTACTGGAAAGAAGTTTGTTTTAGTTGAACCATTACAGGATGGCAGTACTTTTGATATAAGTAAATCTGCAAAGAATATTTTAATTAATGATGCAACAACTCAAGAAATTAAAATTTATGATACTAATGGGACTGAAAAAAATGTAACAAAACCTAATTATACTACTCAATCTGGTCAAGTATTTACTAAAGATAATATATTAAAACAATATCAAGGGTATGCGTGGAGCAAAAATGCTAAATTTATTGATGATGATCATATAGTATATTTAAGCCAATTACCTTGGTTTAAAACTGGTGATGCAGAGACATTTATGTGGCTTATTGATGTAAAAACTGGGGAGCATAAAACTCTTTGGAATGTAAAAGGAAAGCAAATACAAATTGGAACATTAAATGACAGAGGAATAACTGTGGTTATTGATGGTAATAATAAGACTGTAACAGCAGATGGAAATCTTATTTAAGTATTGTAAACATGATGGTAATTGAATAGAAGTTATTTATTTCTAGGAAAATTAATAAATAATTGAAATAAACTTTTATTATGTGGTATAATAAGTTGGTTATTACACGAATTTCATTACCATTTTAGGAGGAAGAATACAATGGACGTAAAAGTACAAAAAATAGAAACTAATGTTGTAGAATTTGAAATTAAGGTTGAAGCTAAGAAATTTGGCGAGGCTTTAAATAAGTCTTATAAGAAGAACCTTTCAAAATTCAATGTGCCAGGATTCAGAAAAGGAAAGGTTCCTATGCATATAGTTAAAAAATATTATGGTATAGGTGTTCTTTTAGAGGATGCTATAAACTTTGCAATAGATGAAAGTTACCCAGTAGCATTAAAAGAAAATAACATAAAACCAGTTGATTACCCAAAGATAGACATTAAAGAAGTAGAAGAGGGTAAAGATTTAGTTTATACAGCAAAGGTTGTTACTTATCCAGAAGTCGAACTTGGTGAATACAAAGGATTAGAAGTTAAAAAACCTGTATATGATGTAAGCGAAGAAGATTTAGAAAAACAATTAACTGAAATGCAAGAAAAGAATTCAAGAGTTGAAACAAAAGAATCTGGAGTAGTTGAAAATGGCAATATAGCTGTTATTGACTTTAAAGGTTATGTAGATGGAGTTGCTTTTGAAGGTGGAGAAGGAAAGGATTTCTCATTAGAAATTGGTTCAAAGACATTTATAGATACATTTGAAGAACAACTGATTGGTGCTAAAGTTGGAGAAAATAAAGAAGTTAATGTTAATTTCCCAGAAAACTATGGAAAAGAAGAATTAAATGGTAAACCAGCTTTATTTGAAGTATCAGTTAAAGAAGTAAAGGTGAAAGAATTACCAGCTTTAGATGATGAATTTGCTAAGGAAGTTTCAGAATTCGATACAATTGCTGAAGTTAAAGAAGATTTAAAGAAGAAAATGACAGAAAGCAATGAATTAAAAGCTGAAAGAGAATTTGAAGAAGAAGTTGTAAACTTAGCTGTAGAAAATGCAAAAGTTGAAATTCCAGAAGTTATGGTAGATCAAGAAATCGATGCTATGATGAATGATTTTGAACAAAGATTAAAATATCAAGGTTTAAGTTTAGAACAATATTATCAATTCACTGGAAGTTCAGCAGATAAGATGAAAGAATATATGAAAGAAAATGCTGAAAAGAAAGTTAAGACAGATTTAGTTCTTGAAAAAATTACAGAAACAGAAAATGTTGAAGTAACTGATGAAGAAGTAAAAGAAAAGGCAAAAGAAATTGCTAAAATGTATTCAGCTAAGGAAGATGACAAGATGATTGATTTAATTGTTAAATCACAAGGTGAATTAATAAGAAATCAAGTAAAGGTTGAGAAAACTGTAAAATTATTAGTAGAATCTGTAAAGTAGTTTCATTGAAAAAATAATATATTAGTGTTAAAATAATTGTCAGAAGAAATTCTGGCAATTATTTTAATAAATAGATTAACAAAAGAAAAAAAGTTATATATAATTTAAGTATATTTAATTTAAAGGTGATAAGATATAATAATATAAATAAGCAATAATAGAAGGAGGAATTTGAGAAATGAGTTTAGTTCCAATGGTAGTTGAGCAAACTAATAGAGGAGAAAGATCCTATGATATATTTTCAAGATTATTAAAGGATAGAATTATAATGCTAAGTGGAGAAGTTAATGATGATTCTGCAAACTTAATTGTTGCACAATTATTATTCTTAGAAAGTGAGGATCCAGATAAGGATATTTATTTATATATAAACAGTCCAGGAGGATCTATAACTGCAGGTATGGCTATCTATGATACTATGCAATATATAAAACCAGATGTTTGTACAATATGTACTGGTCTTGCTGCATCAATGGGAGCATTTTTACTATGTTCAGGTGCAAAAGGAAAAAGATTTGGTCTTCCAAATAGCGAGATTATGATTCATCAACCTCTAGGAGGGTTCCAAGGTCAAGCCACAGATATAGATATACATGCCAAGAGAATTTTAAAGATAAAATCTACATTAAATAAAATATTAAGTGAAAATACAGGAAAGCCACTAGAAAAAATTCAAGTGGATGTTGAAAGAGACTATTTTATGGATGCTGAAGAAGCAAAAGAATATGGTTTAATTGATAGAGTTATGGTTAAAAATGAATTAAGCAAAAAATAACTATTTCATATTGAACCCATTGTGAGGTGAATTTAATGGCAAAAAGTGATGATAAAAAACAATTAAAATGTTCATTCTGCGGAAAAAGTCAGGAACAAGTAAAGAGACTTATTGCAGGGCCAGGGGTATATATATGTGATGAATGTATTGATTTATGTTCAGAGATAATAGCAGATGAATTTGAACAGACAGTTCAATTTGAATCAACTAGTTTACCAAAACCTGAAGAAATAAAAGAATATCTTGACCAATATGTTATAGGGCAAGATAAAGCTAAAAGATCTTTAGCAGTGGCAGTTTATAATCATTATAAGAGAATAAACTTAAATGTAGAAGATGATGATATTGAATTACAGAAAAGTAATATAATGCTTTTAGGACCAACAGGATCAGGTAAAACATTATTGGCTCAAACATTAGCAAAACTTTTAAATGTACCTTTTGCAATTGCAGATGCCACTACACTTACTGAAGCGGGTTATGTAGGAGAAGATGTGGAAAATATCCTTTTAAAGCTTATCCAAAATGCTGATTATGATGTTGAAAGAGCTGAAAAAGGAATTATATATATCGATGAAGTGGATAAGATTGCAAGAAAATCTGAAAATCCATCAATAACAAGAGATGTATCAGGAGAAGGTGTTCAACAAGCACTTCTAAAGATTTTAGAAGGAACTGTAGCTTCTGTACCACCCCAAGGTGGCAGAAAGCATCCTCATCAAGAATTTATACAAATAAATACTTCAAATATTCTATTTATTTGTGGTGGAGCTTTTGATGGCATTGATAGCATAATTGAAAAAAGAACGAGAAAGAGTTCTATTGGATTTGGTGCTGATATTGAATCCAAAGAAAAGAAGGATATTGGAAGTTTATTGAAACAAATAATGCCAGGAGATCTTTTGAAGTTTGGATTAATTCCTGAGTTTGTAGGAAGATTACCAATAGTAGTGACTTTAGAATCACTTGATAAAAATGCATTAGTAAATATACTTCAAAAGCCAAAGAATGCTCTTGTTAAACAATATAAAAAGTTATTTGAATTAGATAACGTAACTTTAGAATTTGATGAAGATGCATTAATTGCAGTGGCTGAAGAAGCAATAAAGAGAAGTACTGGAGCTAGAGGATTAAGAGCTATTTTAGAAGAAGTTATGACTGAAATAATGTTCGATATCCCATCTAACGAAAGTATAGTTAAAGTGAATATAACAAGGGATGTTATTGTAGATAAAAAACAACCTGTAATAGAATATTTACCTGAAGGTGAACAAAGACCTGTTTTGAGAAAAGCAAAGGTAAAGAATAAGAAAGGTATAGAAACTGCATAACAATTATAGAAAAGCTTGCTTTTTAGCAAGCTTTTTTTAGTATATTAATTTCCACTACAGGTAATAATATGAGTAGTTACTAGTGGAGGTGGGTATATGAATAGTGAAGTTATAAATATAATCAATCTATTACAATTAATAATGACTGGAATTATAGTGTTTCTATTATTAAGTAGTTCAAAAAATACAGTCAATAATAAAAAGGTTATTGAGAAAGAAAGTACTAAGCAATTAGAAAAACTTAACAGGATGAAGAGTATAAGTCTTACAAAACCTCTTACAGAGAAAAGTAGACCTGAGAATTTTGAGGAAGTAATAGGTCAATCTCAAGGAATTTTAGCTTTAAAGGCTGCATTATGCGGACCCAATCCCCAACACGTAATAATATATGGCCCACCAGGGGTAGGAAAAACTGCGGCAGCTAGGCTGGTGTTGAGTGAAGCAAAAAAGAAATCGATGTCACCTTTTAAGTATGATGCTAAGTTTATAGAAATAGATGCAACTACCTTGAGGTACGATGATAGAGGTATAGCTGATCCTTTGATAGGAAGTGTTCATGACCCGATTTATCAAGGCGCAGGAGCGCTAGGTGTTGCTGGTATCCCCCAACCAAAAGCAGGAGCTGTGACTAAAGCACATGGAGGAATATTGTTTATAGATGAGATAGGAGAGTTACAGCCAATACAAATGAATAAACTTTTGAAAGTTTTAGAGGATAGAAAGGTATTTTTAGATAGTGCTTATTATAGCTCTGAAGATCCCGAAATACCGATATATATTAAGGATATCTTTGAGAATGGTTTTCCGGCAGATTTTAGACTTATAGGGGCAACTACAAGGAGTCCAGAAGAAATACCTCCAGCAATAAGGTCACGATGCGTAGAAATATTTTTTAAGGCTTTAGAAGAAGATGAAATAAAGCAAATTGCTGAAAATGCAATTAAGAAGGTAGGATATAAAATTAGTGAAGACGGATTAAGCACAATAGCAAAATTTTGTAGCAACGGAAGAGAAGTTGTTAATCTAGTACAACTTTGTGCAGGTCTTGCAATTAATGATCATCGGGATACAATAAAGGAAAAAGATATAGAATGGATAATAGAGAATGGTCAATATACAATGAGACCAGAAAAGAGAATAAATAAAGAACCTTTAGTAGGAATTGTAAATGCATTAGGTGTTTATGGGGCTAATATGGGAATGTTAATGGAGATAGAAGCATCTGCAAGAAAGATAGGTAATAGAAAAGGTGTAATAAAAATTACTGGTTTAGTGGAAGAAGAAGAAATTTCAAATTATAATAAGAAAATAAGAAGAAAATCTACTGCTTTTTGTTCAGTAGAGAATGTATTGACAGTATTAGATAATTTATTTGAATTGGATTGTAAAGATTACAATATTCATGTAAACTTTTCAGGGGGAATACCTATGGATGGCCCTTCTGCAGGAATAAGCATAGCTACTGCAATATATAGTGCTATTATGGATATAAAAGTAAGTAATAAGGTAGCAATGACTGGTGAGATATCATTAAGAGGAGAAGTGAAACCTATAGGTGGAGTGAATGCAAAGATTTCGGCTGCTATTAAAGCTGGGTGCAATACAGTTATAATTCCTAAAGATAATTGGGTTGAAAGTTATAAAGAAATTAAAGGGATTAGGGTGTTAGCTGTTACAAATATTAAACAGGTTTTAGACTTGGCTTTAGTTAATTTCTATGATAAAATAGGTAATATCAACAAAGAAAGTGTTGATATTTTATCAGCTAAATCCATGAATTAATATAAAGGTTGCTGTTGACAGCAACCTTTGTTTTACTATTAAGTGTTTATATAAGGAGGAAGGCAACATGGGGAAAAAATTAGAAAATCTTCCTTTGATACCATTGCGAGGAATAACTGTTTTTCCTAATATGGTGTTACATTTTGATGTTGGAAGAGAGAAATCAATAGCAGCTGTAGAAAAAGCCATGTTAGATAATCAAAGAATTTTTCTTTTGACGCAAAAACAGGCCAAGGTAGAACTACCTGAAAGAGATGATTTATTTGAAGTGGGTACTATATGTACCATAAAACAGATGGTGAAAATGCCTAAAAATAATATTAGAGTATTAGTAGAAGGTATAGATAGAGCTACTTTGGTATCAATTAAAGAAAATGAAGATTATACTGAAGTTGAAGTTGAAAAGTTTATAGAGGAACAAGAGGCTGATACAGAAACTGAAGCTCTTATTAGAATGTTACAAGATGAATTTGAAAAATATGCTGAGCTTACAGGGGTAGAAACAGAAGAATTTTTTACAGAAACAGAGGACTCTAAGTCAGGAAGTTTAGTTGATTCAATAGCTTCATATATAATTTTGAAGCAAGAGGATAGACAAAGAGTATTGGAGATTTTTGATGTAAAGAAAAGAATAGAAGAAGTGATTATATTCATCAAAAATGAAATTGAATTGGTTAAGCTAGAAAAGAAGATAGGCTATAATGTAAAGAAGAAGTTAGATAAAAATCAAAAAGAATATTATCTAAGAGAGCAGCTAAAAATTATTCAAGAAGAACTTGGTGAGGAAAATCAAGAAAAGAAAGAAATTGAGGAATATGAAGTCAAGATTAAAAAGGCTAAATTGCCTAAGAAAGTTAAGGATGTAGCTGATTATGAACTAAAAAGATTAAAATCTAGTGAAATGCATTCTTCAGAATCTTCTGTTATAAAAACATATCTTGATTGGGTGCTTTCCATTCCATGGAATAAGTCTACTAAAGACAACTTAGATATGAAAGTTGTAAGTGATGTTTTGGATAAGGAACATTATGCATTAGAGGATGTAAAGGATAGAATAATAGAATATTTAGCAGTTAAGAAAAAGGTAAATAGCTTAAAAGGACCTATCTTATGTTTAGTGGGACCTCCTGGAGTAGGAAAAACTTCTATAGCTAAATCAGTAGCGAAGGCCCTAAATAGAAACTTTGTGAGAATTTCCTTAGGTGGACTTAGAGATGAAGCTGAGATAAGAGGGCATAGAAGGACTTATGTGGGAGCAATTCCAGGTAGATTAGCCTATGGACTTAAGGAAGCTAAATCTAATAATCCTGTATTTTTGTTAGATGAAATAGATAAAATGTCTCAAGACTTTAAAGGAAATCCGGCAGATGCTCTTTTAGAAATATTGGATAGCGAGCAAAATAAAGATTTCAGAGATAACTATATGGAATTAAACTTGGATTTGTCCAATATATTGTTTATCACTACTGCGAATACATTAGATACAATACCTGAACCATTAAGAGACAGAATGGAAATAATAGAAGTGTCAGGTTATACTTATGAAGAAAAGTTTCATATAGCTAAAAAATATTTAATACCAAGACAACTACAAGAAAATGGTGCTACTTCAGATGAAGTAGTAATTAATGATTCTGCATTAAAGGTTATAATAGAAAACTATACAAGAGAATCAGGTGTAAGAAGTCTTGAAAGAACTATTGGAAGACTTATAAGAAAATGCATAAAAGATATGATGATAAATAATAAAAGTAAAATTAGCATAAATGCTAGTTCACTTGAAAAATATTTAGGTCAAAAGAAGGTTACTTACGATAAGATTAACCAACAAAATAGGATTGGTGTGGTTAGAGGATTAGCATGGACTGCATATGGTGGAGATACTTTAGATGTTGAAGCTATTATAATGCAGGGCACAGGAAAACTTGAGCTGACTGGTAAATTAGGAGATGTAATGAAGGAGTCAGCTAAAGCAGCATATACTTATGTAAGAGCTAATGCTAAAGAATATGGAATAGATGAAAACTTCTATAAGGATAAGGATATTCACATACATGTACCAGAAGGTGCAGTTCCTAAAGATGGCCCTTCTGCAGGTGTAACCATGGTAACAGCGTTAGTATCTGCATTGTCAAATAAGCCAGTTAAGTTTAATGTGGCAATGACAGGCGAAGTAACATTAACAGGAAGAGTATTACCTATAGGTGGTTTAAAAGAAAAATCATTAGCAGCTTTTAGAGCTGGAGTAGATACAATAATTGTTCCAAAGGAAAATGAGAGGGATGCTAAAAAACTTCCTCAAAGTATTAAAAATAAGCTAAAGATAATATTTGCAGAGAAGATCGATGATGTTCTAAAAAATGCATTATGTGGAGTGGATAACAATGAAAATTAATACATCTGAATTTATAATTTCAGCAGTAAAAAGAGAACAATATCCTGTAGACAATAGAGTGGAATTAGCGTTTGTTGGGAGATCTAATGTTGGAAAATCTTCAATTATAAATGCGATAACTAATAGAAGAAAATTAGTAAAGGTGTCTCAAACTCCAGGAAAAACAAGATTAATTAATTTTTTCTTAATTAACAATGATTTTTATATGGTGGACTTACCTGGTTATGGATATGCTAAAGTTTCTAAAAAAGAAAAAGCAAGTTGGGGAAATACAGTTGAAACTTATTTAACAGGTAGAGAACAACTAAAGAGAGTTGTTTTATTGGTTGACTGTAGACATAAGCCTACTGGAGATGACATTTTAATGTATAACTGGATTAAACATTTTGGTTATGATGTTATTGTAATAGGTACAAAGAGTGATAAACTTTCAAGAATGAACCTAATGAAAAGCCAGAAAGTAATTAAAGATACTCTTAAATTAACATCAGAAGATAAGTTGTACTTTTTCTCTTCATTGAACAAAGAAGGTAGAGATGAATTAATTGATTTAATTTTTGATGATGTTGTAGAAAGTAAAGTAGAAGAAAATAAGTAATTAGAATATAAAATATATAAGCAGATGGAAAAGATAGTTCCATCTGCTTTTTTACGCATAAAATGTAGTAATGCAAATTGAAAAAAATATTTATTTTTTTTATAAAAGATGCAGTGTCAAAAGTATAGGCATGGAATAGTATATACTATAAAACAAATCAAAATTAAATATTTAGGAGGAATTTTATCATGGAAATTAATGAAATCCTTAATGGTCTTGGAGATGGAACTTGCAGAACTCAAGGAATAAACCCAGCATTTATTCCACAACAACGTGGATGCAATGGTATCTGGTGGGTAATCATATTATTATTCTTCTTCTGTGGTGGTGGATTTGGAAATAATAATATGAACAATAATAACTGCTGCTGCTGCTGCAAACACAATAAAAATGCTAATGCTAATATGAATAACAACTGTTGTGGACAAGAATTCTTATGGTTTATAGTAATTATTATATTAATTTGCGGCTGTGGAAATAACGGATTTGGAAATGGCTGCGGAACTGGCTTCGGCTTCTAAGATTATACCTTTTTGTTATCCTAGTTGGAAATAAATGAAGAGATTAGGGTAGTTGTTGGAGGGCTATATGCCCTCCATAAAAACAAAATATTTTATATAGTTTAATTACATATTGATATTTAAGTATACATAAGTAATATTTAGGAGGCTAATATGGGAAAACATACTCATAGTAATACGGGAAATAATATGTTTAATAATATGGATTTCCAACAGTTGGCATCTATGATGTCAGGATTATCAGGATCAACCCTTAATAATCCTGCAGGAGAAGGTGGAACTATACCTAATAATAATAATAATAATAATAATCCAATGAATGCTGGAGGATTTGACTTTAACAGTTTAGCATCTATGTTTGGCATGTCAGGTAATGGTATGTCTATGCCCAATGGTGGTATGGCCATGAATCCTCAAATGAATCCAATGTTTACATTGCTTAATATGCTCATGAGAAGTAGAAATGCTAATAATTTTAATAGAGGAAATATTAATCCTGCATATTATAACAAACCACAAAATGCATTTGCAAGTACAGATAATATTGGAATGCTTAAATCTTTAAGAGAAGTGGTAGATCCAAGTAAGGCAGCTTTTTTAGATAAAATAATAAAAATGTATGAAGATGGAGAAATAAAAGATTAATATTAGTGTATAAAAAAAATAATATAGACCATAATAAGAATGTAACGGAGAGTAATCTCCTAAGCTTATGAAGAGATAATCTTCATAAAAATTTAAACCCCCCATCCCCCTTTTGGGTCGCAAATGCGGCCCTTTTGATTTTTAATCTAAAGATATTCCGCTTATCTTATATTGATCATCCTGTAGTCTTATATAAACAGTCATTTCTATTTGTTTAATATCATTCTTATCATTTTTATTCTCTTTTAGAAATCTCAAATTCCAGTTGTATTCAGTTGGAATTCCTTTTGAGTTGGATTTTGTATCAGTGAAGAAACTATCCTTAAATTTGTAGGAATAATTATTTTTAGCTAATCTCCAAAGTATAGATTTACTATAATAATCTACATCATTGTGAAATATATCGGGTATTTCATCAGGTTCATAAGGATTTTCAACTATATCAATTATAGACTTTATTGCATTTAATCCAAGTATGGTTGATTTTTCATAAGAGATATCTTTATAAGCGTTTCCTATATACATATATTCTTTTATTGAATCAATGCTTTGATACATATCAAAAGAAACGAATCTAGGAGTTTTATTATTGGAAAAATCAATTACTCCTAAGGTGTTGTTGGTTGAAGAATACACATCCTTAAAATCATCTGTACACCAGCTGAATATGTGTTGTAAGCATGAGTTATCTTCAGAGGATTGTATAAGTATTTCAGGTATATTGTCACGATTTAGATCTAGTAGTTTTAAATGTATAGGATCTATCTTAGAACTATTACCTAAACTATTTAGTGGTCTTGTTGGATTAAGTATATAATTAGAGTGTCCGCATTGAATAGAAGCAACATATTTATTTTTATTAACACTTAATGTAAGGATATCATTATTTCCATCACCATTAAGGTCACAGTTTATTACGTTAGAATCTTTTAATTGTGAAAAAACTGGTTTAGCATCAGGAACGAAATTATCCTTCTCTGCTTTATATAATATTGTCATTAAAGTTAAAGAAGCTATTATGCAAAAAAAGAATAATAGATATAACACTATCTTCACTTTAGGTGATACATCTGATTTCATATAAACCTCCATATAAATTATTTATTAAATTATATGAAGAATGTATTAGAATAAGTATAAAGTTTAAATAATTTTATTAATTATTAAGAAAATATGATAATTCAAATTTGTGAACTTAGTATAAAAAAAGATTTATCTAAAATTAATTAGATAAATCTTTTTTTGTTTATTAATCCCTGTTGTTACAATCAGGGCAAACACCGTAGAAATAAACTTGGCTAGATAAAACTGTATATTTACTATTTTGTTCAGCATCTTTGTTTAAATTCTCAAGATTTAAATCAAAAATATCATCTACTTTGCCACATTTAATACATTGAATGTGGGGATGTGCATCAGTGTTGGCATCATATCTAAAATTATTCTCTCCAACATTGAGTTCTTGCACCAATCCAACTTCCACTAAAGTTTTTAGAGTTTTATATACAGTTGCTAAACTCATGGTTGGATATTCATCATGTATAGCATTGTATATAGCTTCAGCAGAAGGATGTGCCACAGTACTTTTTAAATATTTATATACAGCTATCCTTTGCGGAGTAAGTTTTAGCTTTTTGTCTTTAAATATTGAAATTAAATTATCCATAAAATAACCACCTATAAATTATTTATATTATCATAGTATAACAAAGGAGAATTATTGTCAATTAACATATAGTGGTACAAGATAATTATTTTAACCGCTTTAGTTTATTGATGAAATAACTAATAAAAATAGTTAATAGATAATCATATAGTCCAAAAAGTATTTCTGCTAGCACTAAAAGAAGTCCAATTGAAATTTTATAATTATCTATAGGGAGTAGTAGAAAATTAAATAAAACATAACTAACAAACAAAGTTAGGTTGAAATATGCATATTTAATTAGATACTCAAAAATTCTATTATGTGTCTTTTCAGCAAAATATTTTATAATCCCAAACAATCCGAAAATACATATATAAAGAATCATTATTCCCTTATTAGGTAATATAAAAGATAATGCAGAAGTTGCCACATATACAAGAAAAGCATATTTTACATTACAAGTAACAACCATTAGTGGAATCATGGCTGAAGCAAGAACTAAAAGAGCTATTTTATTTGTAGGTAAAATACAAGCTAAATATAATAGTACAATGCTTAAAGCTGTAAATAAACCACCTTTTGCTATATAATTACTTTTCATGAATAACCTCCTAGGTATTTTGCTATATACAAGGAATTAGGTCGCCACCACAGCATTCACACATAGAATCTAAACACCATAAATTTATGCATAGATTGCAGAAATCTGCATTATTTGAAGTTTGTCTATATGGACTTCCATAGGATCTATTTTGATTTCGTATGGAATTAAGTGTTTGGCGATATTCAAAGTTATTTGGATCTAATGAACAAGCTGTTTCTAGATAACTCACAGCACTATCATACCAACCTTTTTGTAACATTACTACACCGTATAAATAATTCCATTCTGCATCTCTAGAGCCTAAGGAATTTAATTGACTTTCTGCTTCAGCAAATCTTCTATTAGCTATATTCATTCTAATTTGTGCATATATATTTGAATTATCTCCATAATTATGAGCGGAAGAATAAGAATTGCTACTATAGGAACTGTTAGTCTTCTTATTTTTCATAAGATAATCATAAGCTTCGTTTACTTCTCTCATTTTCTCTTCTGCTAATTCCTTTAATGGATTTGTACCATATTGGTCAGGATGATATTTTTTTGCAAGCTCTCTATAAGCTTTTTTTATTTCAGCTTCAGTTGCATTTTCATTTATTCCTAATATTTCGTATGGGTTCCTCACTAATTAACACTCCTTCTTGAACAATTATTGTTGTCTGTTAAGTTATACTTATTTAATATAACATCATTTTTATTCATAATACCAAATAAAAGTATATTTTCAACAATTGCAGAGTCCTTAACAAAATTTAACTCCTTAAATGAATTATAACATTGAGAAGAACAAGACAAAAGTAAAAATTCAATTCTTTCTTTTTGAGTTTCAAATAATATTTTAAACTCATAGTTGTTGGGATTCATTGCAGCATTTATAGGATTATATTTATTATCCTTTAAATCTTTTTCTAGATCATCTACTGCATCTATTATATAAATCCATTTACCTAAATTATATCCTAAGGTATATAATTTTTCACGAAGTTCTAAGCTATCATTTAATAGACTTAAAGGATAGCTTTTTAAAAGAAAACCTGTAAGCTCAGCAAAAGGATGAGCTATTTCATCAATATTTTTACAATCTGAAGCTTCCATTTTGTTTAAATTATCAAGTTCAGTAACTATCTTATTATGTATATTTGAAAAGTGATGTTTGAATTTATTGCTTCCTTTATTAAGAAAGATTGATGCTAATTTGGCTTTTAAGCTTTTATCATCGTTAACATCATCTATAAGCTTATAGTAGAATAAGATTATATTTAAGTAAGAAGTATAATTCAGAGCATCTGAATTTATTATTTTGAGTTTCTTTTTTGTTGGATGCACCAAACAAAAAAATTGATCATAAGATATATTACCTTCTTGTAATGAATCTAGTAAAATAGCTAAAAATGTCATGTCATAGCTTAATGACAATCTTGGAATGTTTCCAAAGTTCTTTTTAATATAATGGCATAAACCACAATAATATGCTTTGAATTTTTCATAATCTTTTACTTTCAGTTCCATTTTTAATGGAGTGACATATCCAAACAAATAATCAGCTCCTTATGCAAATATGGATTAATTATACCATAAAATTAAAGAAAATATATATTTGTAGTGTAAGTTAACATTAAATTTAATAATAAAATTAATTTAATGCGCTACTTTACTTAGTTTATCAATAGTGTTACACTAAAAATAGTATACCAGTACTTAAGGAGGAAATTGATATGGCAAAATATAAAGTGGGCGATGAGCTAATAATAGTAAATGATCCAACAAAAGAAGCAAAGCAATTAAAGAATTTGTGTAAATTAAATGTAGATGGCGGAGATTTTGCACAATTATGCTGGGGTTTAAAAATAATTGATGTAGTTTATGATAAGCCAAATGTTACATTAACATATAAGAATGCATCTGGAGATGTAAATAAGGTGTTTGCAGTATGCGCAGACATTGAAAATTTTGATCAAGAAAAAGTTTTAGAAAAAGCTTTACTTAAAGCCTTTCAAAATGAAATCATTAATTTATCAGTGGTTAAGAATTTCATAACAAAGAAATAATGATTTGTAAAGATAGCCATTAAGTACAATAATGGCTATCTTTATAAATTAGATATGAGCTTGAACCGAGAAGAAATAAGTATCTTAGGATGTTTATTTCTTTTGCTTTAGAAATTTATTTTTTGTAACAAAAAATTATGAATAAGAATAAATTATGAATAATATACAAATTTTTAGGAAACATAATGTATTATATTGTATATTGCAGTAATATATACTATAATTATTTCTAAAGCATACTGGGTTTGGGGGGAGTTTTATGGAAATATGTCCATTTTGGTCAAGTGTAAATGAATCCTTTGAGTGCAGCTCTGAATGTCCATTTACAATAAGCAAGAATAAAGAATTGGAAGAATGCCCATTTAAGTTTGTTGAAGAGGTGAGCAGTACTAAAATTGTTGATTTTGAGGATGAAATTGATAATGAGGAGAATTTTAACTTATAAAAAGTAATTTTAAGTGAATAAATGTGTGGTTTGGGTATATAAATTAATATATAATATAAGCCGACAGTAAGTTTATAATTTACTGTTGGCTTTTTGTGTTTAACTTTAAATTAAAACATAAAAATTTGGATATAATTTTAGTAAATATAGTTTGGGAGGGCAAAATGGAGTTAGATAAGTATCAGAAGGAAGCAGTAAATAGTAATTCAGCAAATACATTAATTATAGCTCCTCCAGGATCAGGAAAGACAACAGTACTACTAAATAGAATAAAGTATTTAGTTGAAGAAAAGTATGTTAATCCTAATAATATAATAGTGTTGACTTTTACTAAATCAGCAGCGTTAAACATGAAAGAGAGATATCTTAGGTTAGCGAATAATAACGAAAGCCCTTTTTTTGGAACTTTTCATGGACTTTTTTTCAAAATATTAAAAAGATATAAAGGAGAAATAAATATTATAGATCCAAGGGAAGGATATAATATTATTCTTAATATATTAAATAAAAAATTATCTGAGGTTGGAGATGAAAAAATAAAAGAGGTATTTAATAATATTTCTAACTTAAAATGTTCTAATGTATCATTAAATGAATTTAATTCAACCTTGGATAAGGAAATATTCACTGAATGTTATTTAGCATATGAGGAAAACAAGAACTCGAAGAATCTTTTGGATTTTGACGATCTTCAAATAGAATTCTATAGACTTATCACCGAAGATGATAATATTCGACGAGGGTATCAAAGACTTTTTAAGCATATATTAGTTGATGAATTTCAAGATTGTGATGGAATGCAGATTGAAATTTTGCAAAATTTAAATTGCAACAATTCTATTTTTGCAGTAGGTGATGAAGATCAATGCATTTACTCATTTAGAGGTTCAAAGCCACAATGTATGATAGATTTTCATAAGTTTTTTGTTGAAGGAGAAAAAAAGTATCTATCATATAATTATAGAAGTAATAGGAACATAGTGGAATTCTCAAAAAGTTCAATAGTAAATAATAAAATGAGAAATGATAAAAAATTTGAAGCATCTAAAGATACTTTAGGTGAATTAGAATATTATACTCCTTTCAATGAAGAAGAGCAGGTTAATGAAATAATTTCAAAAATAAAAATACATTTATCTAATAATGATAAATTATCTGATAACGTAATAATATACAGAACTAATATAGAAGCTAGAAGCTTAATTGATGGTTTCATTAGGCAAAAAATAGATTTCTCTTTTTTAGATAAGGACTATAATTTCTTTGAGCATTTCATTTGTGAGGATATTTTAGCATATTTAAAGTTATCAATAGATCCATTTGATTTAGATGCGTTTACAAGAATTATTAACAAACCTTTTAGATATATAAGCAAGATAGCTATTGAAGAGGTGAAAAAAGGCCTATATAAAAATAATCTTTTTGATGAATTAAATTCTGTGGATGGTATAAAGCCATTTCAAAAGAAAAAAATTGAAGATTTAAAAAAAGATATAGCTAAACTGAATAAGATGTCATTAAAATCAGCTATTGACTACATATTAAATAACTTGGGATATAATGATTATTTAGTAGAGTATGGTATGAAATATAAAATCAATATTGATGAAATATTTCAGATAGTAGATGAATTTAAGAGTGCAGCATATCCATTTAATACAATAATGCTACTGTTAGCACATGTAAAGGAAACTAAAGAGAAACTTGAAGATATAAAAAAAGATAAAAATAGGGATGCGGTTTTATTTAGCACTATTCACGGAGTAAAAGGTCGTGAGTTTAAGAATGTATACTTTATTGATCTCTCAGAAGATTATATTCCACATAGAAGTAATGATAATGTAGAAGAGGAGAGGAGATTATTTTATAATGTGTTTATACTTATAGAAATTAATAATATTAGTAACCAAAAGTAGTATAAGATTAGGAAAAGTAATATGTTATAAATTTTATAATAATTAAAAAAAGTTATATAAAACAAAGAGTTAGAATTAAAGTTTTTAGGATGTATTTATATCTACAATATAGTTCTTGTCTTAAATATTTATATCGAAGACTTAATTATAGGAAACAGTATGATTTAACTACATTGGAATTTACATCTAAATTATTTAAAATTAGTTTTGTTTAATTATAACTATATTAATATTATTTTACACTTTGACAAATTAAGAGTTATAATATAATTAAAATAATAAAGAATATTATTTTAATTATATTATAACTTTATTTTATTATTTTAGAGTATGTTTTCAATCAAATTTGCAATTTTATATGTGGTATAAATAAGCCTAATTTAGATGTTTTCATTTAATGTTATTGTAAGCAAGTTTGAGGAAATCTTAAATTATAGTGTATTGGTTGATAGGCTTATGATATGTGGAGGGATGCATGTCTTTTGTAGAATATAAAGTTAAAGAAAAAGAAGTAACAGATATATGTTTTGGGAAAAAAATTAGAAATAGGAAAGCAGTTATAGTTGAAAAATATACAGATGATTTTGGAGTTGTAGTAGAAATACCTAGTTGTTTAAACAAACTTTTGGTGAGATTTAGAAACAAGTCCATAAATAATGCAAAGAATTTAGCAGAAGTTATATGTCCTTTTTTAAATTTTGTAAAGTTGCAGATTATTGAAGAGAATGATCCTAAATTTAACATTCTAATACAGAAAGGTATATATGGGTTGAATTTTTATCATGCATCAAAATATCTCAATTATTGTATAATGGTAAAAGAAATAAAGCGTATAACAGCCATTCAATATACACAACGTATTTTGGAGTTTTATGAGAACCTTATAGATTTAGGAGTACTAGATAAAAATGAAGTTGAAATAAAGTATAATTTCATAACAATTGAAAAAGTGGGGAGAAAAAAAATATATAGAGAGAATCCATTTATGAGAGAACCATATGTTGTATGTTATCCGTCAAAAAATCAGATAAAATTAAATAAAATAGTTAATATGGAAGAACATTTGTGGCAGTTATTTTTACAAACCTCTGAGATATTTGCGCCAGATATAACATTGGGAATTGCATTTCAGATGTTTGGAGGAGTAAGACGTGGGGAGATTGTTAATTTATCAATACAAGATATAATTCCAACAAGCATAATTGATAAAAATAAAATTAATATTAAAATACAAGATAGAAGTAAAGAATTCTTTGAATTAAGAGAGAAAGTAGAAATTTCTAAATGTGGAGTTAAAAAAACTAGATTACAACAGGTAATAAATTTTAATGGAAGATTGAATATATATTATGAAAATCATCTCAAATTAAGAGACAAAATATTAAAAAAAAGTGGACAAGTTACAACAGCACTGTTTATAGACGAAAATGGACTCCCTATGTCTGGAGTAAGATATGAGCAAAGATGGGCTAAAGTGAAGAAAGAATTTTTGAAAGCATTAAATTTAAATGCATATAGGTATTACACCGAATTGTCTGAAAATAATGCGATTTGGGGTACTCATATAGGCAGAGGGATATTTACTAATTTATGTTTAAAATATGGATTGGCTAAAAATGCTAGAGAGTTAGCGAATTTAAGAGGGGATACGTATGTATATTCATCGCAACCATATATAGATAAATTTAATTTAGTGGATGTAATAAATAATAGTTTAAATAATCTAGGGGAATGAAATGAGTGAAAATGATAATATTAAATTTGATGAAGCATGTAAGTTATTAAATGTAACTAGATATATGTTAATTAAAATTGCAAAAGAACATGATCTAGAAATGAAAATTATATATGAAAATAAGCATAAAAAATTTCTAGTAGATAAATCAAAGATTGAAGAATTGGTGTGTTTACAAAAGCAATTTTGGATGCAGCATTATACTTATACTTTTTGTGAAAATAAATTTCAAAGCCAACTTTACAGATTAAAAGCAATAAAAATACCTCGTTATGCAAAAAAATTGCAATTCTCAAGCATGAAAGCAAATGCAAAGGACTGTAATTATGCATTTGCTAAAAAGGAAGTAGATTATTTAATATCACAAGTATATAGGAAAACAGATATAAAGATTAATAATGATTACATTTTAGAACATGAATTTATGAAAATGTTAGGAATAAATAAAGAGTTATTCAATCTATTTATAAAAGAATATAAATTAGAGTGTATTGGGATAGAAAATAATAGGTATTTCTTAAAGCGAGATTTAGAATTTTATAAAGAACGACAAAAACAAATAGAAGATACATATATTACAGCATCAATGGCTCGAGAAAAATATGGAGAAAAAGTAAATGATACTTTATGGCATAAGTGTAAAGATAAATTTATAGTGCCTTGTTATTGTAGACAATTGAATGGTGGTATCAGTTTCCAGGAATATATATATCGTGAAGATGAGGTTGAATATTATGAAAATATAAAGAAATTTTATAATACAGTTGGGAATAATGATTTTGAGACAGTCAAGTTGAGATTAAATTTATGTATTGATAGGCTTAATATTTTCGAAAAAACAACATATACAAAGGAAAAATGGTATGATTTTATCTCGGAAAAATTAATTAAAGCAAAGAATAATAGCGCTCAAAGTAGAGATTTGATGATCTCAATTTTTGTAAGGGCAACTTTGGATTTAGAAGAACTAATGTTTAGGTCAAATGTAAATGAAGTATATTTAGTAAATACAAGCCATATAAAAATGTGGTTTAAGCAAGTAACTAATATGAGAAAACGGGAGTATTTATATCAATTTCTTGGAAGAGTTAGTGAAGATATTAAACTAAAATGTGAAGATATAAAAATATTATGTAAAGGGTTTAAGTTTGATAAGATAGAAAAAGGGAAAGTTGATAATAATAAAAAAGCCAAAAAGGATAATAGTGAAAGTATATATAGTTGTGATATATATTTTAAAGTTTTTATACATTTAACTGATATTAAATTGCATACAAGAAGAACGATTGATTGTATTAATGAAAATAAAGATGGTGTGGAATATTTATCAGTATGGTTATATACTTTACTTCATTTAAACAATGGTTGGAGACATGGTGATATTACAAAGTTTCCGAGAATTTATTTTAAAGATTTATTAGATGAATACAATATTGATAATATAAATTGGTTTTATTCTAATAGTATATCTTGTGATAAAAGTAGAAGAATTATTGCAAGAATAGTCCAATATGATTTTAGAATGTCTAAAACAGACATATATGGACATTTTTTTTGTTCAGATCGATTGGCACCTGCTATTGCTACGGCTATACTCATGTTAGAGTATATTTATAATTATATGTTAATAGGTATATTCCCTAAATTAGATGACCCTATTATGCAATTTAAAATGTCAAAATACAATGAACCAGGAGAAGTATTAATAGAAAAGTGTTTTAGAGGATGCCAGATTAATAATTTTAAGTTTTCATCTATGAAGATGAATAGAACTGTATTAACATTAATTTACAATACTGCTTGTGAGATTTCTCCATCTGGATATAATGCACTTATATTACCTAAATATTTAAGAGCACACATTGAAGATATGTCAACTATTCAGTATATACAGTTTACTCCAAGTCAATTAGAATTTTTATCAGAGGAATTATTTGAACGAGGCGAATTTGGTTTTATTACAGATGCATTATTGAATATAGTAAGTCATAAGCCGCAAAAATCTATAGATAGAACGAAAGAAATAAAAATAATTAATAATTTATTAGGGGACAAACAAAAGCAGGAGGCGATAGGAGCAATGCTTAATCATTTTAAAGATGAAAAGGAGGAGATAGTTCAATTGCTTAATGAGATGAGTTATGAAGAATGCTTAAAGGTGCTCTCTAAGATTTATATGAGCAATTTACCATCGAGGAAACTAGATATTCAATGTCTTTTTTCAGAGCAAGGGTGCCAATTCACTGAAGGTAATTGTGAAATTTGCAAATATAGCATACCAAGCATATATGTATTAAAAACGCTTTGTAATACATTAAAAGAAGAGATGAATCTATATATAAATACAGATAGTATTGGGAACAAGTTAAAATTATCAGGTAAAATACACAGAAAAATTGATATTATTATGGAAGCAATCGAAAAGTATGGTAGAGAATATGTGTATAATAGTATTGATATGACAAGAAATGAATTTAGAAGTTTATTTTCCAGAATTTGTGAAGTAGAGGATTTAATAAAATTAATGTAGAGGAGGAAAAAATTTGTCAAAGAAGACTACTCTAAATTTTATTAAGGTTGAAGAAGTTCAATATGAAGAATTCAATTTAAATCAATTAGTTCAAGGGATAAAAAATAGTATAGAAATGAACGATATTTTACTTAGCAGTAAAGAGGCTAAGGGCACTTATCACTATGAGCAAGAATATATTGGAGAATTCAATGAAAACTTATGGATAATGAGATGCCATCTATCTTGTGGAAATGCATATTTTGATTTTTCAAAACTTGAAAAATTAAGATTTAAAAATTTAATTACTGATGATATTATTTTAATAAAATGTTGGATTGCAGAAATGGTTATAGAGCAAAAAAATATGCATGAAGATAAAGTAAAGGTTATAGATACTCAGCGTATAAGAAAAAAGTATAGTGTAGTTGTTAATTTTATAAGAGAAAGTTTAAATTTTAATGCTGGATATTTAGATGAGGTTAAAGGATCTAAATTAGAATGCTATTTTGATAAATTTAAAAATGATAAACTTAAAGAATTTAAAATTAATACAATATTAGATTATATTGATTATATATTTGACAAGGTCCCTATAAAGCGTTCAACAATTCTAATTGATTATATAAAAAAACTCAGAAATAACTTACAAAAACTTAATATTGTAAATAATGTGAGGAAAATTCCTAGCAGTAAAGATATATTACTTTTTGCAAATTATGTAGATATTTTCTTTTCAGATGAGAATTTAGATGATAAATTAAAATTGTATTATATGCCTATTCTAATTTGGTGGAAAGTAACTTCAATTATTCCTATGAGACCAAGTGAATTTGCAATAAAATTGAAAAGAAATTCTTTACTTAAAGAAGATAAGGATTACTATTTGGAAATTGATAGAGTCAAAAAGCGCACAAAATTCATACACAAATCTTTGCCTGTGCTAAAAAGGGTAAAAATAACTAAAGAAATATATGATATGATAAATATATATATAGAACAAACTAATAAGTATGGATATTCAGAAACATTAATATCCTATAATGCCATTGCAGCATTGAGAAAAGAAGTTTTAAAAATTTATCCGTATTTTAGAAATTTGGGCAATCAGTACAATGATAATAAAAAAATAGATAGGGATGTATTTACCAATAGAGTGATGGGAGATATGCTAAAAAGTTTCTATTCTTTTGTAATACAACATATGTATGCGGATACTATTATACAGCAACAACTTAAGCCGGGAGATACAAGACATATAGCATTTACTTCTTTACTTTTACAGGGATACTCACCCATAGAAATTGCAATTTTAGGAGGACATACATCTTTAAAATCCTTAGATAATTATACTTGTTCCACAAATTTATATATCGATAGTGAGGTATTAAGTATTATCAAAAATAACATCAATATACTTACAAAAAGTAGTAGTAAACTTATTGATAAAGTTTTTAATATGCCTAAACAATGTCCAGTGTCAGTTGAGAAATGTTTTGAGGCAGAAATAGATGGAAAAAAGTTAGGATATTGTACTGCTGATTATATAATTAATCATAATCCTTGTGAATCAGATTATTGTGATAAATGTTCTAAATGGTGGTGTGAACCTACTGAATTTAATTTTCTATATTTAGAAAAAATAATTAAATATAGGCTACAGAATAAGGATAACAAATTAAAGCGAGATATTGAATTTTTATTATCTATAATGAAAGAATTAGGGATAGAAATCAATAATGGAGAAATGATTATTGATAACCAAATTGTAGAAGGTTTGAAAAGGTTCTCTGTAGAACTTAATTCTAGTGCGAGAGATATAATTAATCTCAAGTCTCAATTAATATATCCTAGTGAAAATAACAATAGATTGATATCTGATATTCAAGATTTGTTGCCAACAGAAGAGGTTACTAGAATTGTTAGTAATAAATCAGTAGAGTTGAAAAAGCAATTGGAGGATAGAATCATATGCCAAGACCAAAATCAGAAATAGATGAAAACGAAATTTATGAGATTATTCATTTGTATGTAATAGAAAAATTAAATGGAATTGTTAGTAAACTCAGTAATAATGGAGTATACAATTTTAATAAACAAATAGCACAGAATCCTAAGTTTGCACGCAAAAATGGAGAATTATTCAAGTTATATAAATATCAAGTTTGGGGTGGGCAGTATAAGGGGGAAGATGGTATTGGCAAAAAGAAGATTAGAGAGATAAAGGAAAATAATACAGTTAGGGTTATTGGGGAAAACTTTACCCCTTCAATTATAGATATAATTCAATTAGTAAATGATTTACATTCAAAGCCAGAAAAATTAATTAGCAGATTATGCAAGATCTTTGAAAGAAAAGAAAAATTAATTGGTGAATATGAAAGTAGAGAAATCAAATATATAAAACAGATTGCACAATTAAAACAAAAACTAGAAATGATGGATAAAGGAATTACTAATTTAATGTTTCAAAGTCAATCACCCGGAAATTCACTTAATGATATGTTTAATATGACACAAAAAGAAGATAGCATTTGCTTTTATGAACTTAAAAATATATTTAATAATGATAACGAGCGCATTATGGGCCTATTAGAATTAACTCATAGTAATGAGGATTCAAAAAACAAAATTTTAAAATTAAATTCTAAATTAAATAATGATAAATATAGTAGACTTTAATATTGTCTTTTTTAATTATATAGTAATATTAGGAATGTTGATAGCAAAGTATTAACTGTGCTTAGAAATAAACTGAATATTGAATCTGAGGTTTTTATGTGATTTTCACACCAAGGGTATTTGTAAGTTTTAGACTAAATAAAATTTATAGACAAAATCAAGAATTAGACATACTTGGACAAGTTACGTATAGTTAATATTAAATGTGTATAGATTATGAGATAACTAGATATGAATACAATTATCTAATTGCCAAGTAAATAAATGCAATACTTTTAAACGTACTTTGTAGGTTATTTATATTTCATAGAAAGGGTATTGGGGTAAAAATTAGGGGGAAGAATTTCTGGACAAAGGGAGTTATCATTTAACTCCAAAATATTTCTTATAAACATGAATAATAATTGTGGTAATTAATGAGATGCAACAGTTGTTATTATAAGAAAGTAGATTCGTTAATCTATTGAAAAAGAATGCGAATTTAAATTGTTTACTATAAAATATTCTATGTCAAGTAAAAGATAATATTGATATAGTTTTGTGTGAATAAATATATATAAGATTGAATATGAATGCAAAAAAATAAGTACTAATTAGTTTGATTATAGGAGTTAGAAAGGAAAGATTAATGAATATTACTTTACAAATAAATACAATAATTGAATTTATTTTCGGGAATCAAATGAAAATAGATAAGTCTGTCTATTTTACAGTGATAGTAGCGCAGTTAACAATCTATGGAATATTTCTAACATTTATACAGTTTATTGCTAATATAGATGATGAAGGGAAAAATAGGATTCCCCATTATTTAGGAATTGAGACAAAGAGTTTTTATATTAACAAAAAATTAAAGTTATCTAAAATAGTAAAAAGTGAAATTTTTTTAGTTATATTAATATTATCACTTTTTCTAAAGCCAATATTAGTTATATTCAATTTAATCATTGATAAAAGAATGCAATCAATAATTGTTTTTATATGGTATAGTTTTGCAATTATATATATGATACTTTTTGCTAGCATTTTTATTGGATGTGCCAAATTAACAATGCAAATTAAGCAAATAGGAGAAAATTCAAAATATAATTTATTACTAGATGAGATTGAAGAAAATTTTATTAAGGAAAGTAATAGATTGTTAAGAAAAGAACTTGAAGTTGATAAATTGAATCAAATATTGATATTGATGAGGAAACTATATAAAAGAGATAACAGAAGTGATCTATTAATGAGGTACAATAAATTAACTAAAAAATTACTTCAAAAATATTATGACAAGAAAGACTATGAGATGAGATTGCTTGTTAAGAAAAGTATTTGTGTAAGAAATCAAGAACCTTTCGAATACAATTTTCAACTTGAACTTGAAATATTGAATGAAATAATTAAAGATGCATTAAATAGAGAAGTACAAGATGAGGAATTCATTAAAAGCATATTTAGAATAAGAATGAAAATATTAAATAAAACTTTAGAAAGAAAAATAATAAATGAAGTTAAAAAAGGCAAAAGTAGCACAAATATAGATATAGAAGAACACGATAGAGAAAAAAAATTTTTTGGGTACGAATTAATATTAAGATCTAGAAAATATGTTGACTTAAATAAATATTTAATTAATATGTTATATACAGATATCCCATCTGTATCAGAAGAGTCTAAAATCATAATTCAATGTGAAAATAGAAAAGAGATTTCAAAATTACTAATACTATATTTGGAATTAGTTTGTGATGGAAAAATAAATGAAACTGATTTTCTAGAAATATTTAAAAAGATATTATATGAAGAAGAATTCAAGGAAGTTTTAACAAGTGAAGTAAGGCAAGTATATAGCAGGCAATATATTCCTCAAAAAATTGAAAATATACTAAAGATGTTAGATGATCATCAAAAGGTATATATATTGACTTATTTGATTATATATTATTCTATATATGATTTTAGAGAAGAATGGAAAAGTTTTGATCTTGTGAAATTAAGAATGTTATTACCACAAAAGGAGGCGTTTGTAACAATTTTAGATGAAAATAAAGAATATATTATAGATAGGTTTGAGAAATCAGAGATTAATCATAGATTTAGTAAGAAAATGATAGAATATTTAATCAAATACTTAAAACATAATATTTCTGAAACATTAATGACAAACGTTTTTAATAGTAAAGTAATAAATACGTTTTACTTATTTGTGTTTAAGATAGGAATTTTAAATGAAGAAGTATATCATTTGGAATATCATTTTAATAGTAACAAGTCATTAAGATTAGGGCTTTTAAGATTTTTATCAAAGCATCCTGAATTGTTCGTATATGATAAATTTATGATGTTTTTACATGTATTACGTAATAATTCTTTCAATAATGAAAAAGATTTAGGAGATATTGAAAATGATTTAACCTGTCTTATATTATCAAATGTCAAAATAACTAATGAACTTATTACTAAATGGAGAGAAGAAGGGAAATATTTATGGCCAAGTTTAATAAAGTATTTATTGGTTAAAATTACAGAATTTCAAAGATACAGTGATTCCAAAAATGAGAAATGGTTAATAAATAATATTAACCAAGATTTTGTGAGCAGTAATAAATCTGTTGAGATGTATGTTAAGTATATAATCAGTATATATGAAAAATATCATTTAGATTTATCATATGTTCAAAAAGAAAAAATGAATAAATTTATATCTAGGGGTTTATTAGAACTTATGTAATACCAATTATTAAATTTTATTAATTGTTTGATATTGATTATTAAGTATAAAGTTTGGAAATTTAGCAGGATGAAAAATCTAAAATATGTTTAAACATACCTAATAAATAATTGAAAAGTTATGTGATTTGTATTAGATAGTGTAGCATATGTAAATTTTGATATACTGAAAGTTTAAGTTATGCAATAAATTACTGTTAAAAGGTAATTATTTAAATGTGTTAGGAGAAGTTACAGTGTTTAAAATAAAAGAAATATTTAGCGTTTTTTCTAAGAGAAATAAAATTGAAAAAGAAATTGAGATTAATTCAGAGGTTAGAAATAGAATTTTTATGTTAATAATAGATTTATCTAATAATGATGATAATGGAGGATACTATAGATTTGGAAGTACTTTTAACATGGAAAAATTTTGTGTGGAGATATTAAAAGTATTAATGATGAGATTGGGGAAATTTGATGTAATTCATAAAAATAAAGGTATAGTTAATGGAGTTATAGAATTTTTGTTAAGTTGTAAGGGGGAGGTGTTTTTAGATTTTATTGAAGATTGCTTTAAAACTGATGAGTTTAAACTTGTGTGGATAGAAAAAAAGAATGAGTTTATAGATAATATTAATTATATATTCTCCATTGAAGACATTAAATTTGAATTAACAAAATATAAGGAATATTGGATAGAAAGTGGGAATATGAGCAAACTGGATTCAATAACTTATCCTCAAGTTATATGTAAAGAAAACATGTTTATTAATGCTAAAATAATAGAACCAGCACTTGAATTATTAATTGATGATGTATTTAAAAATGTAAATAATGAATTTTTAGAAGGATTATCACATTATAAACATAAAAGATATAAGGAATCAATTGTTAGTTGCTGTTGTGCTTTAGAGAGCGTTATGAAGATAATATGTTTGAAAAATAAATGGAAATATAATGATAATGCAACCGGACTGCCATTAATAAAAAATATTATAGAACAAAGTCAAACTCCAAATTGGTATGAAGGAATTATAATGCCAACATTGACACTAAGGAATAAATTGGGGCCACATGGAAAAGGTGCAGCGGAAGTTAACGTAACTAAAGTTCAGGCACAACTTCAAATAAATTTAGTTGCGTCTCAAATAATATTTCTTATTGGAGAGTATGATAGGTAAGCGTAGATATAACATTACTTAAAGAATGTATAATTAAATGAGGAAAAGAGTATAGTATGTTACAAGTTATATCAAAAAAGTTTTTTAAAAGTAATAACTATCATAAAATATAGGTGCAAACTATTATAGCAACATTGCAAACTCTTGAAGTCATAATGGGATATTTCATATATACTTAATTTTAAAGATGTTTTAGAATATCAAAGAAATCCAACGTTTCAATTAGTTTCAGTTTGACAAGGAGAAGTAATTGAAAATTTATTAGTCATGACATTATAAAGAAGGACCATATCAAGAAGAAACTGTACAAAGAATAAAATTAATTGCTAACATTAAATATTAAATATGTTTTAGGAAATCATGAAAAATATCTTTTAACTGGAATAAAGAAATCTTACTCTAATAGTATGGATTAAAACGAAGCCTTACATCATGAATGAGAGCATAGTTTATTAAGGATGATTTAAAGCAATATATTAAACAATTACCATATAGATTTTATTTAAACAGAGGAAAGTTGAAGATAGCATTTGTTCAATATTCAGTTAGTGAGGATATATATACATAAATTTTAAGCCTATCTTGATATTGCGGATTGTGAAAAAATGTTCTGAAATATTGATACAGATAGCATATTGTATGATATTGAACACAAGTGGAATTAACGGTAGACAATCAAAAACCTGCTTTCCAAAAATCTTTGATGAATATGATCTGGAAAGAGTTTTAGGAGAAATTGATTTAATTAAGTATCAGGTATATGGAGACATTAGGAAATGCCTTTATGGTGTTAAATAAGTATGTGACTAAAGTTTAATTTAAATATTTAATGCTAAAATGCAAGTTGTGAGTAATGATTTATATAAAACAATAAGTAATGGTTATGAAATATAAGAAATTATTCTTACAAAGTTCAATAGAATCATATCGTGGTGATTTTATCAAAAATATTACTATTGTAAAAGTAAGTAGAGTGATAATTAGATATAGTAGTTAAGCACTGTCTTTAGCACAAGCATATAAAAAGATTATATGTTTGCCTACTAGCAGTGTTTTTTGATTTTTACGAGGTGCAAATTCAAAAGGAACACTAAAATATTAGTGGCTAAGAATATAAATAAAGTGGCTCTGTTAAATAAGTTGGAGAAGTAGTGAGAAGTTAAGAGGTGAGTATAATTATTATTAAGGCTACTTTTCTTAAGAAAGTCATAGTGAATATATAAAATCAATTCCGATCTAATACAATCAATTCAAAGTTTTGACATTAATTATGTTCAAATCTATAATTATTTATATAGAATTAGATATGAGGTGAGTATATGAATTATATTATATTAGATACTAGTGTACTACTTGATTTGATTAGAAAAGATAAAGATGTAATAAATAAGTTTTTAAATGCAATAGAAGAAAAAGTTTTTATTCCTAATTTAGTTTATGAAGAATTCTATAATAAATTTCAAAAAGAGGATAAAGGGTATGAAAAATCAAAAAATATTTATAATTCTTTTGTTGAAATTAAGAATGTAAAAAGAAAGTTAGTTAATGGTTGTTTGCAGGAAGTATTTGGGGGTCTTAAAGATATAAGAGATAAATACTTACCTGAATTTCACAAATTAAATACGTTCATTAAGAAAAGAAATAAAAAACAAGATCAACTAATTGGCATAATTGAAGAAATGAAGAATAAGTTTTATTGGCAGCAACAAGAAGAAATTTACGATTACTTTGATGAATTCAATAAATTAATAAATGAAGTTGAAGAAAAATTAAAACCAATAGAAATATATGACGATATAAGGGAAATTAAAAATGTAATAAATGATTCAATTTTACTATGTGAATATTTGATGAATGCGATTCAAAGTAACAAGAACACAAATAAATTGTATAGCAATTATTCAAGTATAAGAGATTTTATTAATAAAAATATTAATGATAAATTTCGATTATCACAAGAAGAAAAAAATAATATTATAGAGTATTTGAAAAGCAATCCCAATATTAATTGGTGGGGGAAGAAAGATATTAAAAAGAAAGGTATAAAGACAGGATACAATGATCAGTTTATATGGAAGGAAGCCGTGAAATTTTCAAAGAAGAATAATACTGATTTAATATTTTTAACTGATGATAAGAAAGATTTTGAAGATTGTAATCTAAAAAATGAGATGGAAAAAGATTTTTATAATGAGACAGGAAAGAAAGTTGAAATAATACATTTGAATGAATATGTGTTAATGAAAGAAATTGAAAATAAAGAAATTAATAAACACAAATTAGAATTATTTATGGAGCAAGAATTTATAAAGTCTCATGAAGTAGATAATGTTCTAAATGAAGCAATTGAATTTATTGAAAATAATTGTGAGGAGTTTTCAAATGTTCTTAGAGAAAACAGTGAATTATTAGAGGAATTATTTGCCAATGAATATGAAGAAGGAGAAGAATATATATTAGCCAGTGATGCGTTATCACTTGAAATTGGAGAATATTGTAGTTATGAAGATGAGATAGATATAGGCTGTAAATTTATAAATAAGGTAGATAATACGAAAGCATTATTTAATATTAGTATTCATTTAGATATAGGCTCAACTTTGCAATGTGAGATAATATATAATGCGTATTTTAATGTTGATGGTGGAATTGAATTTAGTATTAAGGATGTTATATTCGATATAAGTGGAGAAGAATATTTAATTAATGATGGTGATGATATCAATAAAGTTTTGTTGGAAAAATATTGTTTTATAGATTATATTGAGCCAATAATGAAAAAAAAACTAAATACGAATTAAAGTGTATGATGCATATGTGAAAAAATGTTAAAGAATAACTTTGAAAATGATAACTTGAATTATTAAAAAAAAGCAAAGAGTTTGTCACAATTACCACTATTTACAATTATTAATGCAAGGCTTATAATATTATTAATATATCGAACTTACATTTGGAATTGCAACTGTATTCAGAGAAAGTGATATTAAAATTATAATAGTGTAAGTATGTCTATTATGAAAGGAGGTAAATTTAGAATAGTATGCATCGTTTGAAAAGTCATTAATTTACTATATAAATCAAATGTCGTGCTAATATAATTAATAGATGAAAAAAGTTTTATAAGAAATTATTGTGTAAAGAAATAATTTCTTGAGTAAGTTTGGACAAACTAATGGAAATATAAATCCTAAACGAGAATAGGGGGATAAAATGGCATCGGTTCAAAAACAATTTGAAAAATTTCATGAAGATATAAAATTAAAAAGGTTTGAAGAAAATGAAATATTAAGAGAGAAAAGAGATATAATTACAGGGAAAATCGAAAAAGGAATTAAAGATTTATATGAAGATAAGGGAGAAAAATCACCTAGTACTGAGTTCATTGACCAAGGTAGTTATTCAATTGGTACAGGAATTATTCCTGATAATGGAGATTATGATATTGATGAAGGCATTATATTTGATTTAAATAAGGAAGATTTTGAAGATGTGTTATATTTTAAAAAAATGATTAGAGATATCATGCTTGGACACACAAAAAAAGAACCTAAAATTAAAAATCCATGTGTGACAATAACTTATTCTAAAGGTGAAGAATCACCTTATCATGTTGATTTGCCTATTTATTTAAAGTCCAATAAGGATGATAATCTGTATTTGGCTTGGGGGAAGGAGTTCGCAGATAAAGCAAATATAAAATGGGAAAAATCTGACCCAAAAGGTTTAAAGGATTATATTAATGATGCTTTTTCAGGAGATGATAAGAAGCAGTTTAGAAGGGTTGTAAGATATTTAAAAAAGTGGAAGGATATTAAATTTTCCGATGAAACTGATGGGAAACCACCAAGTATAGGATTAACGGTTATAGCAGTAGATAAATTTTTACCAAAGAAAAATTTTAATTCAGTAACTGGAAAATACGAATATGATGACCTTGATGCTACATTGTCATTAACTAATGAAATCATTAATTGTTTTGTACAAATTTATGATTATAATGCAGGAAAATTATTATATACAATTGACTACAAACTTCCTAAAGAGCCTAAAAGCAATATGTTTTTCAAAATGACTAATTTAAAGATGAATTCTTTTTATGAGAAGGTTGTAAAATTAAGAGATGCATTAGAAGATGCAAAATCAAAAGATGATCCACATGATGCATGTACAATATTAGCAAAATACTTTGGTGATAAATTCCCGATACCAGAATCAACACAAAATAGGTATCAAAAAGTAGCATTAAGTAGTGCTCCAGCATCAAATTTTGCATAAGGAGGCATAAATTATGGATATTATCAGTCTTTTAAACTCAAAGAAATATCTAAAAAATAGTGTTTCTATTAATGAAAGTTCGTATACTACAGAATTTGAGTTAAGAAATGGAGATATAATACCATTACAATTATATTTTTCTGATGAATTTCCATATAAGTTACCTAATATTTGGATTGATATGAGCAAACAAGCGTATATTCCCGTTAAGCCTCATATAACGAGTAATGGATATATTTGTTATTTGGATAAAGAAGGGGTTGTCTGGAATGACACTCCTTCAATTACTATTGATTATGTCTTTGAAAGAGTTGAAAAAGTTCTATTTGATAAAATAAAAGAAAAAGAATTTCATAGAGAATTTATACATTATTTTGCATCATCAAAAGGATGTAAATATTCAATATCTCTGGTGGATAATGTATCTTGTGTTAAAGAAATAAAATTAATAGTAAATAAAAATGGGAGTCCAATGTTATTCTATGATACAAGTGTAAATAATTTAAGCCAAATAAAAAAGGAATCCAATATAGAAAGTAATCAGGTATGCAATGGGATTTATATTCCTTTAGAAAAAACATTGGACATATATGTACCTAATTCTCATAAGTTTTGGAGTAGTGAAGAAATTGCTGAACTTTTAAATAGAAGTTGTTCTACTGAAACAATAGATACGATAAATGGATTAACAAAGGTTCGGAACAACTATTATTACCTTTTGAATATACCTTTAATTACAGGAGAATCCGTATTAATTGGATTATGGTATTACAAACTTGTAGATAAGAATATTATTAAAGGAGTTCCAATATTAAATAATCAATCTATGTATGACATAAGACCTATTGTGCCAATTAGAATAGATGATGAAAGACTATTAAAAAGAGGGGGAGCGATTATCAATGGAAAAGAGTCAAATATATTACTGATTGGGTGTGGCTCAGTAGGAAGCGATTTATTATTTCTTTTGGCGAGAAGTGGATATAAAAAAATTACAATTGTAGATGCTGATAAATTAGATGTTGCAAACACATACAGACATTTTTTGGGATATAATAAATCAAGTACATTTTTACCAAAAGTTGATTTACTTAAAACAGAGTTAGAGGAACGATATCGAGGATTAAAAGTAAATAGCATAAATAAGGATATTTTTAATGCATTAAAAACTGGAGAGGTTGAGTTAGAAAAATTCAATCTTATAATATGTGCTATTGGCGATGTAAACCAAGAAAGACTTTTAAATAAGTATATAATAAAAACAAATACTCCGGCTATATTTACATGGGTTGAAGCGTATGGTATTGGTGGACATGCGTTACTAATAAACCATGATTCGAAAGGCTGTTATAACTGTTATATAAATGATGATTTAACAAACAAAATAAACTTTTCAGGTAAAAGTAATAGACCTTTTGTAAATAATTTTGATGGATGCCTAGGTACGTTTACTAAGTATGGAAGTATGGATTCTATGCAAACAGCCAACATTGCTGGTAGATTAGCAATGGAATTACTTCAAAACAAAGTAGAAGGTAATAAGTTAGTTTCATGGAAAGGATATTCTCAAGAGTTTATTGATAATGGATATACATTATCAAATTCATATTATGACTTCAATGCTGGAATTGGAGAAAGGCATATAGATATAAGTAATGGGTGTAAGGTGTGTAATGGATGATTTAGTTTTAACATATAAAGACATAAAGTTAATAATAAAAAAAGAGATACTTTTTGAATTATCTCAATATAGGCAAATAACTCTGCATAAGAATGAGAGTGGAGGTATGCTTATTGGAAGTAAATTATTGTATGATGACACTATAGAAATTAATGATATCACACAGCCACTTATTGAAGATAGTTTTTCGCCGACTACCTTTAAAAGATCAGACTTACACAATGGTATTTTGAAGGAAAAGTGGAAAAAGAGTAATCATACAAAAATGTATCTTGGTGAGTGGCATACACATCCACAAAATATACCATTTCCGTCAACAGTAGATAGAAGTAATTGGATAAAATTACTACAAGAATCAAAAACAGAATCAGAAATACTTATTTTTATTATTATTGGTATAAAAAATAATGCACTTTTTATAGGTGAAAAATATAGTAAAGATATTAATCTGATTGAATTGAGGGAAGTATATGAATGCGAAAATTTTAGATAAGTTGTTAGATTTGATTAGAGATGATAAATTAGGGGCTATAATATTGCTATTAATTTTACTTATTATATCAGTGATAAATATCTTTATTTATAGAAACAACAAGAGATTTCAAAAAATATATAATAGAGTTTCAAATTTTTTTCCGTGGGTAAAAAAAGAGAATGTAGTATTAGCAACTTTTAGTAAGCATATAGCGGTGTACGATAAAATACTAGAACCATATTTACTTAATGGTTGTTTAGTAATTAAAGAAGATTACAGGGAGAAATTTAATAGAGATGGGAGTATTGATATTAAAAATTTATGCGCAATAAAAGAAAAAAAAGAAGAATCGCTAAAAAAAGCAAGAAAGAGAATGAAAAATGAAAATTCGTTAATTTATTTAGGTTTTCCTCATGTACCTTTTGCATTTAGAGATGGGTATTTGTTTACAGATGTTGATGATGTAACATTATATGAATATCAAGGAAAAGATAGTGAATATTTAAGAAAAGGTTTCTTTGAGTTGAGAAAAGAATATAATAGTGATTTAAAAATACATTCGGATTATTTGGATAAATCAATTAGTAGTAATGAAATTGCATTAAAAATAGAACAGTCTTTTCCAATATCAAATAGAGAGATAGAAGACACAATAGGTGCTAAAGACATAATAACAATAGCAGTAGATAATGTTGAAAGATGGGGCATTACAAGTTATGCTCAAATTGATTTATATCAAAAGAAATTGAGGGAAGTTTTAAAATGGGCAAAAGAAAAGCAAATTGAGAAAATACATATTTTTGCTACTACACCTGTAACGTTATCATTTAGTTTGGGAAGGATAATTCAACATTATGATTGTGATATAATAGTATACAATTATAATTCGGGAAAATTTGATTGGAAGATAAATTTAAAAGTAGGCAAGATAGGCTTTGTAAATAATAATGTTATTTAGCAATGGAAGTTAATAAACTTTGACAAAAAAGAAAAGTTGACATTTAATTAAGTTGTTATACAAAATGGTATGATTATGAAGTTTTTCATTACTATGTTGCAGTAAATTGAAGTTGTGTTAAAACCTTAATGAAGACTATACAAAGAATATAGAAAATATGCTATTTTCTTTGTATAGTTTTTTATGTTAGTGAAAAATGAGGCTTTGTTTTGAATTAATGTTGAGATTTAATATAAATTCTTGAATATACTTATTCAAGGAAAGTAGAGTAAAATTATGGCAAACTAAATTATTCAGTATATTTACATATAGATAGAAAAGTAAGAGCCAGTTATTGATAAAGTCTCTATATAATATATAGTAGAATGGGTAAAAGAAAAATCACGATTTCAACTTAACCACTAATTAATATTTATAAATGATGATCACATTATAGTATGCTTTTTGCTCACAATAGCAAAAAGAGAAATAAATAACTAATTTTATATGGAGGGGTTTTGATGTATTCTACTACTGTAAATGGTAAGGAGTTTACTATTATATTTAGGGATAAAATTACTTTATTTGATAAGTTAAAAGTTTTGGTAAGCAAAAGTAAGTTATTAATAATAGAGGTGAAAGATAGAAAAAAAGAATTTAAGATTAAGGATAAAAACGAACTAAGATTAATAGTTGACAAATACGTTGGCTTTTACAATAAAAGTATGATAATAACATTTGATGATTTACTAAAATTTAATGAAGAAATGGATATTGAAAAAAATATCAATACAAGTAAATTTGACATAAAAGATTTTATTGAAACATATGACAAATCTCAATTTATTGCTTTTATGATACCTATAATTGCAATTGTGATCTCATACTTTTTCTTTCAATTAGGATATTGTTTTTGGTATGGATTTTATTTGGGTGGTGATCTTAATGATTATATTTCATTAATAGATATATTTATGAATCCAGTTCCATTTAACTTTAAAAGTATTACTATAATTGGAGTAATATATTTAGTTTCATTAATTGCATATTTTACACCACTAATTGCATCAATTAATGAAACTAAAATTATTAATAAATTAAAATATATTGGAATATGCTTATTTATAATTAGTATGCTATTTATACTTTGTGATGTATTATTTTGGGGGCTTCCTGATGACGCCCTAAATAAGGGAGGGAATTTAATAATCTTATTTTTAATGGTAACTACTACTATTTTAATAGCAGCATTAATAATCAAAGCATGTTTTCACAACATTCTTATGTTTTTTAGTGGAATATCATATACATTTATTTTTATATGTCTAATCGCAGGGATAGTGAAAATAGACTCAAAGTCTTATTGGTATATAATACTTACAATAATTGGTTTGATTATGATTCATTTTGGCATTAGTTTTAAGAATCCTGTAGTGAAGAAATTTAACAAGTTTTTTAAATCTCAAACAATATCATTCTTAATGGAAATATTATTGTATCTTCCATTTATATTTCTATTGTGCATTGGTAGTATTAAGTTTTTTGAGTTGAAAATAAATAGAATTGTTTTGGCACTTGTAACAGTAGGGCTTTCATTAATATTTATTATCTTAAAACATGAAATTAAACAAAGAAATTTGAGAAGAAAGAAAAACAAACAAAAAGTTAATTCCCCAAATAATGACGCGAGTACTAGCAAGAAAAAAGAAATAGTAGTTACTTCAGGAATGTTAATACTTTCTCTGATTTGTATATGCGTTCTTATGATATGGATGACAATGTATATTGGTAAAACAATTCGTAATTTCGCTAATATAGAATCTAAAGATAAGATAATTTATAATGTTGTTAATGATAAGTTGCAACCTAAAGTAATATTTGGTAATGTTGTTGCTCAGACAGACAATGTTTATTTTATCTCTAAATATCCAGAAAGAAAATTAGTTACAATTAAGGCTGATAATTTAGCAATATATCCTCGAGATAAATTTAACATAATCTGTAATCCACGAAAATTTTATTCCTTAAAAAATAGCATTTTAAAGAAGTATGAAAATGATCTAAAACATTCCAAAATATCAGTGGAAGCAAGTAAGGATACACTTGGAAATCCGTTTGAATATATATTAGATATTAAATCAAATAATGAAATTAAATTTTCATTAAACTACTCTTTAGACAATGATGGGAATGTAGTGAAATTTAAGTTAGGTGTAACAGAAATACATAATAAAAGTGGTATAGTAAATGATGATTGCGTAGATAAATTAATTGATGAACTTATGACAATGACTACTAATACCTATAATATACCTGCGCTAGCAGTTGAGTCGAAGTTCTATTTTTTAAATGGGTATTTAGAGTATGTTGGTAATAAACAAGAATCGGATGGCTTTTATGGATATGAATTCCATAAAGAATAGTATTAAACTGATGGTATATATATTCTGAAAAAGTTTTTATTTTAAGTTATTAGAGTTAAATTTGAAGACTTTATGAAATAGAGGTGAATTATATGGATATATGTGAATTTGATGCAATAATTTTTGGAAATGGAATGACACTAAATTTATTTGAACAGTTAAGGAAATATGTTTCGGATGAAAAGTTATACTTATTTAATATTGATGAGTTTATAAAAAAATTCATATCTAATAAGTTGACGTTTAAAGAAGAACAATATATAGAGAAGATATTTTATAAGAAAAAATCAATTGAAAATACTAAATACTTTAATGAAATGAAGGATATATTTAGACAATATTACTTGCAAAATAATTCTAATATAGAAAAAATATTGGGGAAAGATTGCTTTAAGAGTATAAATGAAGTTAGTTATGATATAAAGGTCATTAAAGATATATTTCCTGTACTATATAATATATGGTTTAATGAAGTATATAGATATATTATAGATAATAATTTAGAAGGATATATAGAAACTTTCTATAATTCTGTAAAGTCAGTATTAAATACTAATAATAATATTTATACAACAAATTTTGATTATTTGTCGGACAAGTATGTAGAGACCAAACACATTCATGGAAAATTTTTAGAATCAATAATAAACTATGAAGATGTTGTATTATATATGAAGAATATAGGTGAATATTATTATAAATTTGTATGGGGACCTAACGGTGCAAGTAAAGGAATTATGTTAAAAGAGTTCTATGATAGAAAAATATATGATAAATATTTTGATTTTAGTTTTTTGTTTGGAGATATTAAAATAGATAATTTGCTGATTTATGGATTGAGTTTTCAAAGATCTGGTTATATTGAAGAAGGATTTCTAAAAGCATATTCCAAATATAAAAATGATAAATTTGAAGGAACTATTATAGATGAGCATTTACTATGGAGAATAGTGGCATTGCAAAATTTAAATAAATTAAAAACAGTTACTGTGAGTTACTTCTCTGAAAAAGAAAAAGATTACTTTATAAGAATATTTGAGTATTATAAAATTACAAATATTAATTTTATGCATACTTCAAAGTTTGATTTCAAAATAGAGTAGATTAGTAAAAATATAAAAGATTAAATGTAATAAGACAAAAAGAGTACACTTTTGTCAACGGGTTTCGATAAGAGGTGCAAAACTGTAAAATAGTATATAAAATCACAGGTATAATCACATAAGTGAAATCTGTGATTTTCACTTATATAATTATACAGAAAACAGCAGTTAAATTGATTACGTTTTTTTGTTCTTCTAATTTGATGGCAGAAACAAATATTATCAATAGCAAAAATGAAGGAATGCAATAAAGTAAACTTTCATTCATTATACATGCTCGAACATCTCTTTTTATTATATTGTAATGAATTAAAGATATAATAAAAGAGTACCTTTTTCAGATACTCATATATATACTATTAACTGTTTTTAAGTCTGCAATTTAAAAACAGTTAAATAGTAACAGTAGTCAATTTACTAATATGCTTTTTTATTGATTCAAAGCATTCTTTTGTTTCAGTTCTAAATTCTGTTGAGCCAGCAATTTGGTCATGTACTCTATCAAGTTTTTTTTCAATTCTATCGACTTTAACATTAATCTCTTTTATCTCTTCCTTAATTGGGTTAAGTTCCGCCTTTAAATCTTCTTTAAACATTGATCTTAATGCATTTAAAATTTCATTATCCATGATACCACCTCGCTTATATTTAATTATATCATAGTCCGTTGTTTTTCAAAAGATTAAAAAATCACACTAAGTCAAGTGTGATTTTTTTGTTATTTTATATGCTGTTTTATAAGAGATTTTTCCACTTTGCACCTCAAAATAGAAGCCGTTGCACTTTTGTGGACTCTCTTTTATTTGATTCTAATGACTTAGTAAACTAAAAAGCATTTCTAGTTTGATTTAGATTACTGTGTCCTTATTTTTATTTGCTGAAGATGTATTTTCTATTTTCAATAAGTCTTTATTTTTTGAAATTATATATCCAATGCATATACCTATAAGGTTGAGTATAATATCATTAATATCAAAAATACCTAACTTAAAAATATATTGAATAGTTTCTATTAAAAATTCAATCGGTATCATAATTAATAACATATTTCTTGCACCTTTATGCCTAAATATATATCCAATTGGAATAAATGCAAGTATATTCAATAGATATATAAAAATTGAATCGAAATTATTCAATCCATTTAGAATATCTAATGGATTAAAATTAAATTTTCTAAATGCTGTTGGTCTCCCAAATAGTACAAATGCGAGGATAAAAAAATAGCATGTCCAAATAATGTAGTAAGAATACTTATCTATTTGTCTAGATATAAACATCTTAAATATAGAGAAAATTACAACTGCTTGAAGAATAATTAGTGTTATTGCTAATGGTTCCATAAGCGAGTCTCGTATATACACAATACGATTTATAATTTCCATTGTAAAATTGTAATTAATGATTAATGCTAATAGACAACTTGCTAACAGCATTAGTGTTGTTTTTATGATTTTTTTAGGAGAATTTTTCATATTAATCTCATTCCTTCCTTTTATTTAAGTTTTTTCAAAAAAATATAGACTTAAATAGTAATTTATGTTAACATTATATCATAAAATAAGGAAATGGGGGATAAAAAATGAAAATTTTAAAAAAAATATCACTAATTACATGTTCATTAATGATTTTGCTATCAGTTGTGGCATTTGCGGCTGGGCAAACTCTACTAACTTATTATGGGACTGGCATTAGAGGGAGAGAGTCTGTAAATTCTTGGAGTTTTACTGATGCAGGAAAGTCTATAAGGATAAATCATACTAATGAGGAATGGTATGAAGGTGGTTCTGGGCAACAAGATATGAAAGTTAGCGTGAAAAGGAAAGATATATTGGGTGCATATCATTATTATGGTAACTGTAATGTAATATTCAGTGGTGTAGGATCTTTTACTAAAGACTTTTGGATAAATGATAAAGGTACTTTCAAGTTGTATTTTGAAGCAACAGAAGGTGCTTCATGCGCAGATATTCATGGTTCTGTAACTTTGAACTAAATTCATAAAACTGATAAATAGCACTTTAAGGACTTGAAATAATTATATTGTTCTTAAAGTGCTATTTTTATTTAATATTGTTTTATATATAAATAATAATATTTGATTATTTAGTATGGCAAAGTACTAGTTGTGAGAGCAGTACTTATTTTTATAATGTATATTGGTACAATTAATATTGCTAAATTTTGCAAAACAGTATAATGTTTTAAATATAAAATAAACAAGAGAAAGTATCATTATGTATTGAAGGAGAAAATATGGAAAATGAATTAGATGAAATTCAAAAGAATATTAGAGAGTATTTTGCTAGCGAAGAATCATTTAATAATATAATTATAAAAAAAATTACAGATGAATATATAGAAATTGGAATGCAAGAATATAGAATTAGTGTGAGATTAATGTGGGTAAGTTTTAGTGATTATTTAGATTTTGAAAATGCCAATGATCTTATTGAAATAACAAGATACATTTCTGATGGGTATAGTGAAGAAATTTTTTATTACGCATCACAGAGGAATCTTTATTATGAGAACAATTTAAAAAAGATAGAAGTATGGAGGAGAAAATTAAATTCATTTAATAATAGATATATAGAAGGGGCATATATAAAAGAAGATAAATTCGGAGAATTTTTACTTGAAGAAAATAGAGACACTGATTTATGTATAAATGAACATCATACAGAAAAATTATATTTAAGATTTAATATTGGAAAAATTAAGATTGTCGTTTCTAATCCAACTCAAATATTTAAATTAATGTTTATGAATAGTAATATTTTTGGCATAGATTCATTTTGGGATAAGTTTTTAACTATAAAAATTATAGGGGCCAAAAGAGATGAATTAAATAACTATTTGCAACAAGCGATGTTTATATTAAATATATATAATAATAATAAATTGTTATTTGGAGTTGAAAATAAATTAAGGCATACAACTAACCAATATGAGTATGAACCTAATGAAAAATATCTATATTTTGAAGAAACTGCTCATGTAGCACCGTTAGCATATTATAATGAAGCAATAAATTTAACTAATGAGGCAAGTTTTTTATATTATTATAAAGTCTTAGAATATTTTTTTATTATATGTCAAAAAGAAAAACTAAAAAATGTAATTGAATGTTTTAATATAGAAGAAGAGAAGATTAGAACCAAAAGATATATTTCAAATCAAGAGAAATATTTGAATACTTGTAAAAACGATAACAAACTTATTAATGAAATAAGCAAAATATATACTGCTGAAGAAAGAATATGTTTGAGGAATGTGATAAAAAATATAAATGCTGATGGAACGGTATTAAAAATAGTAAAAGAATACTTTTTTGAAGAAATGCTTGAAGATGATGATGCTGGAAATATTGATATAAGTAATATGAAGATAGAATCTTTTATCGATAGATTGTATAAATATAGAAATAGTATTGTTCATGGAAAGAGTGACTTCAAATTTAATTCACGAGTACCAAATTATCTTGAAAAGTATCAAGACAGTGTAAAGATGGAAAGTTGGAATTATATAATACAAAAACTTGCCTTATTGTGTGTGAAAAAGTTTTGTTATAATAATAGTCACTTAATTAAGTTTAGTATATGATAAAGTCAATTTAATCATTTAATGAGAAAAAGAAAGTAAATTGAGGCTTAATATTATAAAAAGATAAATTAAATCTATTTTAGAAAAATATCTAGAATGATTATAAAGTAAAATGACACAAGGGGGGAAAATTAATGAACGATCAATTTAGTACTATTAAGGATATGATTTCTTATTTGTATGAAGGCAAAGATAAAGAAGATATAAAGTTAAAAACTAGAACAATTTTAAAACAGATAGATCAAGTATATAAGGAAAGTACAGAAGATTATAAAGAGGAGCAGATGTTTAACATTGTAATAATGTTGAAATACTACTTAACAATTATAGAAGATTATAAAATAGCGTATGAATTTTACAGAGATATCATAGATAACCATTATATAAATTACTTAAAAGAGAATAAAGAATTAAATGAATATTTTTTATTTCTAACAGAAATTGAACTTATATGCGCAATGAAAATAGGACAAGTTAGTAAAGAACTAAGATTAATGATTTTATTAATTGATATTGAAGAGTTGAGTTATTCAGAAGAACATAATATAAAGGATTATAGTTTTAAATTTCAAAAGGAACATATTGAGGCTTATGGCTATTTTTTAAAGTATATACTAGAAAATGAAGAGATTACAGAGAATAAAATTATAAGTAGGATATTATTATATCTTAATGTATGTATTGATACCTTAATACAATATTCTGATATAGTGTATTATTATAGAATAGAAGAAATTAAGAAAATCAGTGAAAAACTTGGTTTCTCAGAATTTAATTATAATCTATTAAATTTTTGTGGTGTTTTTATTGGATTTATATGTAAAAATAATTTGGAAGTTGACCTCTCTGTTAATAAACATTATGAAGAAGAGAGTATTCTACTAAGAGAGGAATATGAAACGCACAAAGAAGTTTACAATTTTTGTGATGAGCAGATGTTAAATAAAGTTTTTATAGATTTTTTAAATTCAATCACAGAATACGATTATAAATTATATTCAGATGATATACTCAATATCATTAATAATTGTTTTGAAAAAATGGAGGAGAATACAGAAGAAGATTTGTTTACAATGGTATCTAGATTAAAGGAATTTAATTTACCTGATTTTAAGAGACATTTATTGGATGAGTGTACTTGTAATTATTGTGATGATAATATAGAAATTTTCTTTGAACATGAACATTTTAAAACTATCACTAATCTATACAATTTAGTAAGTAATGATTATATAGGTAAAAAGAAATTATTTAAAAAATTTTATTTTGAATTAGCATATTCATTTAATAAAATAGAAGAAAGAGAAGTGGCTAAACAGTTATATGAAAATGCTATAGAGAATGGAATTAGAAGTCCAGAAGTTTACAATAATTTGGGAGTGATTTTTTATGGAGAAGGGGATAATGAGCGGGCTTTATACTACTATGAAAAGGCATTTGAATTGAATCCACAAAATGATATTGCTAAGAAAAACAAGGAAAGCACAGAACAAGTGATCAAAGATCAAAAGAAAAGAGAGCAACAACTAAAAAATGTATATTTTAAAAAAGTACAGAAGTATCATAGAAGCATATTATTTGCAATACATAGATATTCTGATGAAGTGACAAATGATATTCTCCATGATATTATAAACCAAGATAGGTATTCTCTAAAAAAGAATGTTAATTTTTTACTTGATAATGATATGTTACGTTTAACTGAAGATGGTAAATATATAATAAATCCGATAGTAGAAAAATTAATAGATGAATACGTAAATCCAACATTAGAAAGGCAAATTGTTAAAGTAGATAATTCTAAATTTTATAGACCAATTTTCTATCATGAGTCAGAAATTAATCTTTATAGAGTATTAATAGAATTATTTCCACAACATTTTGTATTTCCCAATATGAGTTTAAAAACTATTTTTGATATAGATAAATTAAGAGACTTACTTGATAAAGAGATGCTATCATATTTATTCATGGCACATGTAGATTTTGCTATAGTAAATACTGCAACATATTTTCCAGTATTAGCATTTGAAAAAGATAGTGAGTTTAATGATAAAGAACCTTCAAAAATTAATAATGAATATAAGAATCAAATATTTAAAATTGGAGGCATTCCTTTAATAAGGTTAAGATATAATAGTGGTATGGAATATGAACGATTAAAACAGGAAGTAAAAGATGCCACTAAAAGTCTTATATTAGAAATTGAGAGTGGAACTAATAATTCTGAATTTGATTTAATAAAAGAAATTGATAAGAGGAAATTTGGTATTACTAATTCAGCAGTTGATTTAAAAACTGTACAGAAGGAGTGGGATAATATAGTTGGTTCTGGTATAGCGGTAAAATCAAAGGTTATTGATTTAGAAGAGCGAATTTTAATTATAGAAATATCAAATGATTTGAAATCCATTATAGAATTAGGAAGAGAAAGCATACACAAGAAAATTTTAGATAAGTTTACATTCATAAGTGATATAAAATATAATTGGTATTAGCAATTATATTTTAAAAACATCATTTCTACATCAATTCTTTCAAGTGTTTTGCAGAGGCAATAAATTTATTAGGTCTAGTTTTTGCAGAATAAAACCAGTGCAAAAAACATTGTGATTTTAAAGTAACTTGTGATCAAATAACTGATATGATGCAAAAACAAAGAGTGCAAAAGCGTGTGTGAATTTGCACCCTTTGTTTTTGCATCTCTAAAATAAACCAATTAGGGGCGTTAACACTCTTTTTTCAATGGATTGTGTGATTTGGGAAGAGTAGAAATTAAATCTTTATCAAAAAATGATTTGATGTCTATTTCTAGAACTCTACAAATACAGTAAAGTTCGTAGTCATATAGTTCTCTGGTTCCCCCTTCTATTCGAGAAATTGCAGATTGATCTATATTTAGACCCAGTAGGTTTAATTTACCTGCTAAAGTCTCTTGTGATATACCATATTTAATTCTACAATTCTTGAGAAAATTTCCTGAGATATTCTTAGTATTTTCCATTAAATCACCACCAATATGTATGATGAATATATTTTACAAAAATGAATAACACTATATTATGTAGTAACCACATAAATTGAAATTTTAATGTAATGGAGTTGATTGATATTATGGATGTATTCATGCCTAAAGTTCAGGCAGTTGCTATGTTTAAAGAGATTGCTTTAAATATTAAGAATCCTAATGAAGTTGTTCGTGAAGGAATAAGTAATTGTTATGATGCAGACGCAAAAAATATTTGGATAACTATAAGAAGAAATTTGAATGGTGATGTGGAGATAATCATACGAGATGATGGAAACGGAATGAATATCGATGAGATACATTCTTTTTTTAATTTAGGTGACTCGAAAAAAATGGTGGAGAATATAGGAGAAAAGGGGCTTGGAACTAAAACTTTTTTTAAAAGTAAAAGGATAATTATTAGTACTAAGTGCAATAATGAGAACGGCTATATAGTAGAAATGGAGAATCCGTGGGAACATCTCTTAAACGGAATAGTTCCTACTTATACAGTAGAAAATGGAGATATGCAAGAAAATGGTACAGAAATCACTATAAGTGGATATATTATTGATAACCCTGAAAAGTATTTTAATTATTATAGTTTGAAAGATTATATTCTATGGTTTACAGCAGGTGGAAATTTTAAGAACATATTTGCAAATAATTTAATGTTGCAAAGTAGAGTAAAGGATATGAATAAATCTCCTAAAATACATATATATGACCAAATTTTAAATAGGCAGTGTCAAATGACAGGGGTTCATCAATTTGCAGCGCCAAGTGAGAATCCTAAAGAAGATCCTAACAATAGAAAGTATAAAAGAAGCGTAAATTATTGTAGGGCATTCGGTCCATTTAATGTGGAGACTACATTAAATGGAGAGTATGTTTCATTACAACTCTATGGAACTGTGTCTGGAGTTAATTGCAGGAGAAAAGTATGCAAGTTGAGGCAATCTGAAACGTATAAGGCAAGGTTTGGAATATATTTATGTAAAGATTTTATCCCGTTTGAAAGAGCGAATTTCTTGCTAGGTGATGAACAATATTATCATTACCACATACTGGTTAACTCTCAAAATTTTGAATTGACTGCAGACAGAAATAGTATAAGTAACATGGAGAGTGCGACAGTAAAGTGGATATTTAATCAAGTAGAAGATATATTTAAAAATAATATTAAACCTATAGCGGAAAAAGAATACTTTAGGATGAGAAAGGAAGAGGAGGAATCATATGATGCTGAATGCAGAGTAGTAGCAATGAATAATTATGTCAAGAAGATAGATTTGGTAGATAATTTATATATAAATGATATACCAATTAAAAAGATTCCACAGTGTGAGTATGAGGTCGCATTATTATTTGCTGCTATGTTAGCCAATGAAAAAACAAAAAAATTAGTGGAAGATATTAAGAATATTATTTCTTATTCTAGTCGAGCAACTACAGATGTAATATGTACAAATTATAATGAAGAAATAGTTTTAGTTGAGATAGAGTATAAATTGAGTAATATTTTTAAACACAAGCATCCAATTGGAACGTATGATTATGTAGTTTGTTGGAAGATAGATTTAGAGCAGAATGTAATTAATCAAGTTAATAACGTAAATACAGTATTGGTTAGTGAAGGAGATGAAAAATATATTGTAACTCAAAAAAATAAGAAAATGAAAGTGATGGAGTTAAGTGCACTTTTAAATAAAATCTATAGATCTTAATCACTTTTGATTAGTAAAATGGATATATTATTAGAGATATAAATATATTTAGAATTGATATAGATTATTTTGAATCATGGTAATAATAGATAAGAGTTATTTTAGTATATTTATTATAATAAAGAAAACTGCTAGTATTATTGTTGTAACAGTAATGTAATATAGCAAAGTAAAGTAGCCTATTATAAAAGGCTATTTTTATTTTGAAGAAGAACTGTGAATTAAGCAATTATATTGTTAAGTTTTGGTGTTTGCTTTTTTCAAGAGGTTAGTTGCCTATATCTTATAGATAAATTGATGTATATATTATAAAATGTACAACTAATTCATAATATTTAAGAGGATAAGATTGAAGAATACATTACTTGCGATGTAATACTATAGTGATAAAATTTACATAAATTGTAGAATAATTATAAGTATTGGTGTAAAATAGAAGTAGCAAATTAGTTTAGAATTATTGAATATATAAGCAGATGTTTGTTTAAATAGATAAAAATAGAAATATAGGTTTATGCATTAAATTAGAATTTGTAAGCATAAAAATGTTGCAATTAAATTATATTTTATATAAACATTTTACAATGAATCAAATTACCTACAAATATTAATGATAAAAAGAAATGAGGTGCTACATGAGAATATTTACGATAGGGCATTCAAATTATCCAATAGATTATTTTATTTCACTATTGAAAATAAATAAAATTAATTGTGTGGTTGATGTTAGATCAACTCCGTACTCAAAGTATACACCGCAATATAATAGGGAAGAAGTAAAAAAATTATTAAATATAAAAGGTATAACCTATATTCATATGGGAGAAGAGTTTGGAGCAAGAAGAGAAAAAAAAGAATTGTATTCAAAAGAGGGATATCTTGATTTTGAAAAGACTAGAAAGGATTCAATTTTCTTAAGTGGAGTTGATAGAATTATTAATGGATGTAAAAAAGGTTATAATATTGCATTAATGTGTACTGAAAAAGATCCATTTGATTGTCATAGGTGCATTATGGTAGGAAAAGGTTTGGAGGATAATGGATTCGAAGTAGATCATATAATGCAAGGAAACAAACATATAAAGCAAAAGGAAATTGAAAGAAAACTACTTGATAAATATTTTAAAGATAGAAATCAGATTATGCTTGAGTCAGTGCAAGGAAAAATTTTGTCTATAGAAGAAATGATAGAAGAATCTTATAAAAAAAGAAATAAAGAAATAGGTTATCATATGGATGAGGGTGAATAAATGATTAAGGTTTATACAATTGGTTTTACAAAAAAGACAGCAGAAGAGTTTTTTAATTTACTAGAACTAAATAATATTAAAGTAGTGCTAGATGTTAGATTAAACAACGTAAGTCAGTTAGCAGGTTTTACAAAGGGCAATGATCTTAAATATTTTTTATACAAGATACTGACTGTTGAGTATTTACACAATACCCAATTTAGTCCTACTAAGGAAATACTTATGGACTATAAAAATAAAGTTATTACTTGGGGAGAATACGAAAAAGAATTTAATATGTTATTAAGAAAAAGGAAATTAGAAACATATATAAGAGAATATTTGATAGATAAGTTAGATAGTATATGTATTTTGTGTAGTGAAAGTGAACCGACTTTTTGTCATAGGAGGTTAGTAGCCGAATACATTAAAGAAATATTGACTGGAGAAGATATAGAAATTATACATATTTAAATGGGGGAAGGATATGGATAAAAAGGTTATAATTCTTACAAAGTCAGATAAAAATGGTGGATATTGTGTTGCTGGAATTGATACTAGTAACGGAAAATTTATTAGATTAGTATCAGAAGATGAAGAAAGTGAATATGCACTATTTGATAGTGATATAACTTATGAAGATGGTCAGTGTTTAAAAGTAATGGATACAATTTATGTGAAATTGAAAGATAAGCAAGATTGTTGGTTTCAACCAGAAAACTACATTATTGATTCAGAATACTATTTGAAAAAAATAGGGACAGCAACGTTAGATCAAATTAAAAACTATCTTACACATCAAGATTATATCTTTTATAATAATAGCAATTCGATTTTAACCAATGAATTAAGAAAACAGTTAAAAAAATACTCATTACTAATTGTTGAACTAGATGAATTGAATTTATGGAGAGATAAATTCAAAGAAAAAAGAATTATGGCAAGTTTTTTATATAATAATCAACGATATAGTTATATTAAGATAACAGATTCAATATTGACAGAAAAATATTATTATGAAGTTTGTCAATCTGAACCACGACCTTATACACTGAACAATGTTATAGTGATATTTAGCCTAGCATGTGTTTTCAATATGAACGCTTCACATTATAAATTAATTGCTAATATAATCGAGCAACCACGTAGGGTTGGGTTTAGAAATATTATGTTTTAAACTAGTAATTATTTTTATGTATTACGTATAAATAAACTTTAGTCGAGGCTATATAGTCTAGTCCAAAGATCTTTGGACTAGACTATATAGCCTTTTTTATTTTGCTTATGTTAATGAACTGTGTTGATAATCTGATATATTAAGAGAAATCTATATAAGAATCCCATTGACATACAAGCCAGGACATCTGCCTCAAAAATATATTTTAAAATAAAACAAAATGATTTTCTGAAATTAAGAATAGAATTTGTGTTGGAATATAAAATAAGTTATGATAAAAATGCAAATGAAGAAGAATTCTATCGTCCAATAAACAGGTATATAATAAATAACAATGAATTCTAAACCTATAATATGTCACAATAAAGTGAGAGATTATACATAAATAATGATGTATACAATGTGATTATTAGCAAAGAATGAAGTTGCTTAGAAAATAATTGATATTTATTAGGCAATATTATATTTATTGATAGGAGGTACTGTATGATTAAAAGATCTAAAAAAGTAGAAGAAATTATAAAGGGACTTGCTTTGCTACAGTATTACATTAAATTTAATAATAAGTTATCCAAATATGATGTAAATAAGGATTGTGAATATTTTTTTTGTGATTTATTTAATATTGCATATGATTTAGAATTAAGCAATATGAATAGAATTCAAAAAAACTATCCGTCAATTGATTTGGGAAGTACCAATGATAAAATATCAGTTCAGATAACTGCAACAACTTCAAAGAAAAAAGTTGATGAGACAATTCAAGGTTTTGAAGATAAAGAACTATATAAAGAGTATAAAGAACTGTGGATATTTACTTTATTTGAAAAGCATTCGATGAAAAGTAATACTTATAAAAGTAATAAATACTTAATTAAGCGTATAGATTTGTATGATTTTATCAATGAAATTATGAATCTAAATAAGAAAAAGATTGAGAAAATTGCAAGTTACTTAGATGATAACTTGGAGAATTGTATGGATTCTGTTAATGGATCAATCGAGCATTCTAAAGGTAGTATAAAAAAAGGTAGTACATATGAGCAATATTTATGTTATGTGTTTGGAGAAGATTCAATAAAAGACATAGATAAAGATTATCGCAAAGAATATTTTAAAGTAATTGATGAATTTTCAAAAAAATTAATTAAACTAAGTAAAACTACAAGGAAATATTTAGTCACATGTATGAACTATCCTATTAAAGAACACTTATCACATGAGAGATTGGTAATGAGTTGGAATGAAGTATCTAGTAATGTTAAAGACATAAATAAATTATCAAGCCAAATAAGCATATTAATTGATAACAAATTTATCAGTCCTGATGATGACTCAGATTATGCATGTATCAGGATTTATGAATATGATTACGATATATTGTATGATTTATATTGTTATTGTAATGAGAAAGATATATCAGTTTCAGATATAATAGTTGAGTTAGATTTTACAAAATTAGACTAGATTATTTTCTATAAGATATATTTAGTAAAGTTATAGAAAACTCACATTAAATAGTTATTATATCATTTATTTAGTTTTCTATAAAAATATTCACACATTAATATTTTGTTGGGATTACAAGAGCAATAAATAATTTATATTTGTACTCTCCTAAAATGATAGCAGGTAAATTTAAAAATAGAAGTCCATTTATGAATGAAGTGAGATTTGAAAAAGTAACAATCAATGAGGAATCTGTAGAAGGAAAAAGCGTAAATCATAGGTCTTTCGGAAAAGGGATAATACAGAAACAAGACAATGATGAGATTACTATAAGCTTCCAGGATGGGATAGTAAGGAAATTTTCATATAAGGTATTATTAGAGAATAATTTATTAAATTTTATAGATTAAATTTTAATAAATAATAGTTTTAATAGCTAAAGTATGTTATTTTATTAATATATAAAATATGATAAGATATATAACATAATATTATAAATAAAATGATTTGAAAATTAATAAGGAGTGAATCAAATGGGGGCAATGAGTGTACGTGAAGAACAGTTATATGATTTAAATATGCAGTTAATTCAAATAACAGGTGTTAATGTATTAGTAAGATATAATTTAGAAACGGAGCTTATAGAAATAACTTATGTTACAGATAAGGTGGCAAGAACTGAAACTATAAAGGAAGAAAACATAGATAGATATATTGAATATGTTAAAAACCCAGGAACTAATCTTTTTAATATAGGTTTTGAAAGAGGCTAATAAGTAATTTTGTAAAGTGACTGTATTAGAATGTATAAGTGTACATTTTATGCAGCCACTTTATTTTTTTAATAAAATCATTACAAATATGAAAAATAATTAAATAATTTCGTAATAATTTTAATGATGAGAATTAAGAGATTTAATAAAATATCCTAAAATAAAAGCACCTAAAGAGAATAGCATAATTTTTTGAGTACTTTTCCCGTTTTCACAACAGCTAATTATAGTATCAATTGGATCACATTTAGCTGAAGCTTCATGGTTTTCGCAACAATTATGATTTGGTCTCCGGATCTTTATTCTTTTTGACATTTGATTAAGTTCTTTATTTAAGTTTACTCCTACACTACTATTCATAAAAATCACCTGCCTTTAAATATATTTTCCCAAAATATAAAAAAAATATTTAGAAAAAATAATAATTAATATAAAAATTATCGAAATAGTTGTGAGTTGAATAGTAAAGTATTATAATATATAATTTTAGTTAAGGCATCTGAAAATAAATAACAAGTTCCGGAATATGTCGTATAAGGACTTAATTATTTTTTGAAGATGCCTAAGTTACATAAAGTTAAAATAATGTTAAATGAGGAGTATTTATGAATATAGAGAATTTAAGTGAAAGAGAAGCAATATTTTCTTTAGATATAGGGACAAGAAGTATTAAAGGTACAGTTGGTGTTGTGAGAGATAAAAAATTCTGTGTAGTAGCAGAAAAGCTTATAGAACATAAGGAAAGAGCCATGTTAGATGGGCAAATACACGACATAGGTCTAGTTGCTGATACAGTTAGAAATATTAAAGCATATATAGAAAAGGAAATAAATATAAATTTAAGCAGTGTTTCAATTGCAGCAGCTGGAAGATTTTTAAAGACTGTAGAAGCTTCCTATGAGACAGATATAGATGATGTAGAAATAGATAAAAATTTAGTTAGAACAGTAGAAATGGGAGCAGTTAAAGAAGCAGAAGCTGTTATAAATAAACAAACAAATGGAAAATTATATTGTGTTGGCTATTCGGTTAAAACGTATTATTTAAATTCTTATGTTATTTCAAATTTAGTGGGGCATAAGGGAGAAAAGATAAAGGTTGATGTTATAGCTACATTTTTACCAAGATCTGTAGTAGATAGTCTTTATTCTGTTATGAATAAAGTTAATTTAAAAGTTGAGAATTTAACACTAGAACCTATAGCGGCATTAGAAGCAGTAATTCCTCAAAATTTGAGATTGCTAAATATTGCTTTGGTGGATATTGGAGCTGGAACTTCAGATATAGCAATATGCAACAATAATAGTATATCTGCATATGGGATGGTTCCTTTAGCTGGAGATGAGGTTACTGAGGCAATAGCACAGGCATATTTAGTAGATTTTATCACTGCAGAAAGAATAAAGAGACAATGTAGTGATAAAGAAGAGGTTACATATACTGATATTTTAGGGTTGGATAATACAATTAAGAGTGAAGATGTATTAAAGGTTATTGAACCTGTAGTTGATAAAATGACTAACGATGTTGGAGAACGATTATTAGAACTTAATGGCGGAAAGGCTCCTAGTGCTGTATTTTTAGTTGGAGGCGGAGCTCACACTCAATTTTTTAAAGAATTTATAGCTAAAAAGTTAAATTTACCAGTACAAAGAATTGCTATAAAGGGCAGGGAAGCAGTAATTGATTGTGTATGTGATGATATGAGTATAGGCAGTACAGGGGTAACTGTTCTAGGAATAGCGTTGGTTGCTATTAAGAATATGGGAAAAGATTTTATTGATGTTACGCTAAATGATTCAACTATAAGTTTATTTAATTCCCATAAGCATTCGGTGATGGATGTACTTATGAATGCACAAATAAATCCTAAAGTACTTATTGGCAAGAATGGCAAAAATATCAGATTCATGGTAAATGGCATAAAGCGCTTGGGATTTGGAGAGTTTGCAGTAGGAGCAAAAATATTACTTAACAATATAGAAGCTACCTTGGAAAGTGAAGTTAGTAATGGAGATGTAATCAAAGTAGATTTTGCACAAGATGGAAAGGATGCAGCTCCTAAGGTAATGGAATATATATCAGAAGTAGATGAAAAATATTTTTATTACAATGAAGAATTAATAAATATAGAGCCTATAGTAAAAATAAATAATGTTCTATCTCAGGTAGATTCTATAATTAAGAATAATGATGATGTTGAGATAATTTTTCCTAAAACCATAGGGGAAGTGAAAAAGTATGTAATTTCATGTAATGATGATGAGATTTTAAGTATTGGAGATATTAAGTTAGAAGATGACTATGAAATTAAAAATGGAGATAAAATAGTTACAAAGAATATATATAATGAAGAGAAAAAAGAAACACTAATAAATACGGATACAACATTTATTGGTGAAGAGGATACATTTAACCCTTTAAAAGTAATAGTTAATGGTAAAGAGTGTATATTAAAAAATAAAAAGCAATATATTTTTGTAGATATATTCAATTTTATTGATTTTGATTTACAAGCATCTAAAGGGATGATTAATTTACAATTAAATGGGGAGAAGGCATCTTATACAGATGTGTTAAAGGAAAATGATATAATTAAAATATTTTGGGAATAAGGAGGATATTATGGATTTTTATAAGGAAGCACTTGAAATAAAAGATTTGCTTATTGAAGTAAGAAGAGATTTACACGAAAATCCTGAATTAGGGTTTGAGGAATTTAGAACTTGTGGAAAGATTCAAGAATATTTAACAAAGGAAGGTATTAACACAGAAGTTATAGCTAGGACTGGAGTTTGCGGAATAATTCAAGGTGAAAAAGAGAGTATATCAAAACCTAAGGTAGTGGCATTAAGGGCAGATATAGATGCGTTACCAATTCAAGAAAAGAACAATTGTTCTTATAAATCCAAAGTTGCTGGAAAGATGCATGCGTGTGGTCATGATGCCCATACAACAATTCTGTTAGGAGCAGCTAAAATTTTAAACAGACATAAGAAGGATTTCTCTGGAACAATTAAACTTATGTTTGAACCAGCTGAAGAAACTACAGGTGGAGCTCCTGTAATGATAAAAGAAGGAGTTTTAGAAAATCCTAAAGTTGATGGAGTTTTTGGATTGCATGTAACAGAAGATTTACAGGTTGGAAAAATAAAAGTAAAATATGGTGTAGTCAATGCGGCATCAAATCCATTTACAATTAAGATAAAGGGTAAAGGTGGTCATGGTGCAGCACCTCAATATACAATAGATCCCGTAGTTATATCAGCTCAGGTGGTTTTAGCCTTACAAACAATAGTAAGTAGAGAAATTACTCCAACAAATCCTGCAGTAATAACTATTGGAAGTATAAATGGAGGAACAGCTCAAAATATAATTCCAGATGAAGTTGTTCTTAAAGGAATTATAAGAACGATGGATAAAGATGATCGAGAGGAAGTTAAGAAGAGATTAAATGAAGTTGTTAAAGGCATTTGTGCTTCAATGAGAGCAGAAGCGGAAATTGAAATAGAAGAGAGTTATCCTTGCCTTTATAATAATGATGCTATGGTTGATATAGTAAAAGGTTCAGCTAGTAGCATTTTGGGAGAAGAGAATGTAACAAATCAAAAAGCTCCAAGTATGGGAGTTGAGAGCTTTGCTTATTTTGCAATGGAGAGGGATGCAGCATTTTATTTCTTAGGAACAGGTAATAAAGAAAAGAATACAGATGTGCCAGCTCATAATGCATTATTTAATATAGATGAGGATGCATTACCAATTGGGGTAGCAATTCAGTGTGCTAACGCTTTTAATTATTTGACAAATGAGTAAAAAAAGCTTAATCTCATATAATGGATAAATCTTTATTACAAATGAAAATAAAAATGGGAGTTGATCTTTTTTGAAAATAGAAATAGGAGCAAATGAGGCGGGACAAAGATTTGATAAGTTTTTAAGAAAATTATTAAAGGATGTTCCACTTAGTGCAATATTCAAAGGGCTTAGAAAAGGCGATATAAGGGTAAATGGGAAAAAAGAAAAAGAAAAATATAGTTTGCAAATAGGCGATGTCATTGAAATAAAATATATGAATGTAAATATTACGCCAAAAAGTGAAGAAACTTTTAATACCGTAGATATTAGTGGAATTAAAATTACTTATGAGGATGAAAATATTTTACTCATAGAAAAATGGCCGGGAGTTTTGGTACATTCTGATAGAAAGAATGGAGAACCAACATTGACTGATTATGTTTTATCTCATCTATATAAAAAGGGAGATTATCAACCAGAAAAGGAGATTACATTTGTACCAGCTTCTTGTAATAGATTGGATAGAAATACTTCTGGAATAGTTATTTTTGGGAAAAACTTTGAATCTTTAAAAATACTTAATGAATTAATTAGAGAACGTAAGATTAAAAAGTATTATACAGCCCTTGTAAAGGGAAGAATTAGTGATGGTATACATACAGCTTATATTTCTAAGGATGAGAGTAAAAATTTATCTAAGGTTTTTGATGATAGCAAGCCTAATACCAGTAGAATTCAAATGGATGTTAAGACAATTCAAAGTAATGGAGCTTATTCTTTATTAGAGATTGAATTAATAACAGGAAAGAGTCATCAATTAAGAGCACATCTTTCTCACTTAGGAAATCCTATAATTGGGGATCCTAAATACGGAGATCCTAAATTAAATGCCTTTTTTGATAATAAGTTTGGGCTTAACTATCAATTTTTATATGCGTATAAACTAATATTTAGAGATGTACCAGAAAAACTTGAATATATGAAAAACAAAACTATAGCAGAAAGTTTACCTCCTATATTTAAAAAGATTAAGAAGGATGTTTTTAAGTTTTCAATATGATAGGAGATTCTTATGAAAGAACAGTCAACTAAAAATGGAATTTTAATATTGTCAATAGCAGGAATATTGGCGAAACTATTAAGTTTATTATATGTACCGATATTACAAAAGATAATTGGCCCTGAAGGATATGGATCATATCAGAAGATTTATGAAGTATTTGTTTTTATTTATGCTCTAACGAGTCTTGGAACACAAACAGCGGTGTCTAAATATGTAGCTGAGTTATCAGCTAAAGGCCAAGAAAAAGATGCCCTAAGGGCCTTTAACTTAGCAAGAAATACATTGTTTTTAGTGGGAAGTAGTTTTACAGTAGCTTTAGTAGTATTTGCAAAACCTATTGCTAATTTAGCAAGTAGTCCGGGAATATATGTAGGTTTAATAGCTTTAGCACCTTCTATAGCTATTACTGCTGTGTTGAGTTCTTACAGAGGATATCTACAGGCGAAGAACTTGATGACTCCTATAGGAATATCACAAGTACTAGAGCAGTTTTTTAATGTTTTAGTAAGTTTGATTTTTGCAGCTTTATTTATTAAGTATGGGTACAACTTTGGTGGTGCTGGCGGAACTATTGGTACTTCTGTTGGTGGAATCATAGCTATCATAATAATTATGAGGACCTTTATTAAGAATAAATTGGATAGAGAGGCGAGAAAAAATGATGTGACAGGAATTTTAGTTTCTAATAAGCAACATTTAAAGACTCTTTTATCCTATGCTTTTCCAATAACTTTAAGTGCAGGTATGCAAAATTTAGGAGCAGTAGTAGATACGTTTATTATAAGTGGAAGATTGAGATTTGCAGCAGGTTTTAGTGAAATGCAATCTGATGCGTTATATGGAACTTTAGGTTTATATAAAACTGTTTATTATGTTCCTTTAGTTATTATAACAGCTGTAGTTACAGCTATGTTGCCAAAGATAATTAAAAGTTATACATTAGAAAGTGGCAAGGAGCTACGATATAATGTGAGAATGGCACTTAGAATAACTTTGATGATAATAATTCCATCAGCTTTTGGCTTAAGTGTATTAAGCAGAGAGATATATGAGGTATTAGGATTTAGACAGCAAGGAGCAATTTTATTAACTTGGGGAGCTTTTGTCGTTATTTTTATGGCAATAGTTCAGACTCAGTCAGCTGTTTTGCAAGGAACAAATCAGTTGTTTTTTGTCGTAAAATCTTTGTTAATAGGTACTATATTAAAAATAATATGTAACTATGTTTTAGTTGGAATTAGAGGGGTTAATATTTACGGAGCAGTATTTGGTGGATACCTATGTTTTGTAGTGCCAATGTTTATAAATCAAGCAAGAATAGCGCACAGTATTAAAACAAAATTGTCGCTTATTAAATTATCTTTAAAACCTCTTATAAGTAGTTTGATTATGTATGCAGTGATATTTATAAGTAAGTATGTTATTTTTGGATTGAGTGCTAAAATTGGGTTAAGAGGTATTCTTAAGTTATTTCCTTTAAGTATAGTGATACTCATAGGTGTGATTGCATACTTTGGTATGATGGTGATATTAAAGGCAATAACTAAAAAAGATCTAGATACAGTATCACCTAAGATCTATAATATGCTGCCTATTATGCTGAAAAATAAAATTAAATAGGAAAATATAAAAAAGTTATCTTAGTTTAAGATAGCTTTTTTATATTTAAATAAATATTAATTAATGTCCAGCGTTTTTGAATATTTTATAGCAAATAAACCTATTAAGCCATACACAATGCATATAATAGTTAAGCTTGTTATTATTGGATGAACACATGAAAGTAAAGGCAAAGTAATTTTGGCTAAAAAGTATACAAATAAACCAACTAATATATAAATAATTACATTTGAAAGAGATACTTGGAAATTAGTTGTTTTTTTAACTTCATGTAAGTTAAGAAGTAAACTCAAGCTAGATATTATACAAGCTGTTATAGCATATCCATAAATATTTATGGAAGGAATTCCTGTTAAGACATATAAACAACACAATTCTAATGTTTCAGTTAATACTGCATTTCTTAAAATTATTTTTTGTTTTGATAAACCATTCAAAATGCCAAACATAGTCATTGAAGTAAAAGCTATAGGTGCAGCAATTGAGGCTGCTCTTATATAATTACCTAAGTCGTTTTTATTAAATAAAATTTTTCCGAGATAATTAGGAATTAAATTACATACAACTATAGAACCTATACCAATTAAAAAAACAATTAATAATACTTTTTTTATTCTTGCATTAGCAGAATAATAGTCTTTTTTGCTCATGGTTTGCGATAAGTCTGGAATTAAAACTGTATTTAAAGAATTTATTATTACTAAAGGGAAAAAAACCACAGGTAGAGCCATGCCAGAATATTTACCTATCATTTCAAGAGCAATGCTATATGAAAATCCAGCACTTAAAAGTCGTCTTGGAACTATTAATGCTGAAAATGTATAGAAAGCATTATTCAAGAAGGCATTTAAACATAGAGGTAAAGAAATAATAAGTATATCAAAAGTTAACTGAAATTTACTTTCAGTTTTAGTCTTAATATAAACAGTATGTTTACACTTATATTTATAATATAAATATAAAAGCAATAAACTCTGCAATTCTCCTATAGCTAAGGATATATATGCTGCGCAAACAAGACTTGAAAGAGTATCAGTAGCAAAACCTGTTATTAGCAGTGAGATAACTAAAATTCTCATGGACTTTTCTAGAATATCTATAAAGGCAGGAATTTTAATTTCAGAAATTCCGTAGAAATATCCCTTTAATATGTTTGAAAGAGCAATAAATATCATAGCAGGACAAGTAACTTTTATTGCAAGTATAGTTCTTGGGTCCTTGATCCATATCATTCCTATGGCAGGAGCAGCAAAGAAAACAGCAATACCTACTACTGAAGCCCAAAATAAATTGAAAAGAGTTATTGTTTTAATACTTTTGAATAAATTGCTATAATCACCTTTTTCAGAATATACAGCTGAAATTTTTGATATAGCAGCAACTATGCCTGCAGTCATTAGTCCAATAAATAAATTATATACAGGCATTACGAGATTATATAACCCCATGCCTTCTGAGCCTAGTACCTTAGAAAGATAAACAGAGAAAATAAAGCCTAAAATCCCTACAGTTATATTTCCAGAGGTAAGCATAAATGTATTTTTATAAAATGAGTCTTTCTCAACCATATAAATCCTCCATAAAGCTTTTACTAAGGCATTTGAACGTAAATAGTTTTATATGCTAGTTTGTTTTCACATGCCTAATTAATGAATATTCAAATAATAAAAAAATATTCTTTAAAATTATTTTAATTTAAGCAAGTATAGAGGGAATTATTTTTAAAAGATTTTAGTATTAATATATAGAACTAATTTCATGGGGGAAAGAAATGAGGAGAATATTTAAAGTTGCAGTTATGATAGTACTCTCTTTTTTATTTGCTTGCTATATATTTGGTTTTATTAGTTATGCAGGCATTGAATTTGATGATGAGAAAATGGATTATTCTATTAGTATAAAAGGAATAAAGAATTCAGTAGCCTTTGATGTCAATAAGGATGGTGAATTTATAATTGCAAAGAAGGATAAAATTTTATATTTAAAAAAGGATGGAAAGATTGAAACTTTATATTCTGATTCGCAAAACAACATTATAGATATGGTATTAAAAGACAGCATTATTTATATGGTAAAAGGAAATACATTATTTAGTTTTGATATAGATACTAAGAAGCTAAAACAATTATTAAATAATATTCCTATAAGGGGACAAGAGAATGAATGCAAACTGCTAGTTAATGGAGAAAATGTTTTACTTTCAATTGGAGCAGTTAGTAATTCTGGAATTATTGAAGATAAACAAATGGCTTTTGGGCAAGAAGTTTATGATAGAACTCCTATAGATTTATATTCAACAGGCAAAGTTTTTGGTAAATATAATACTGGAGCATTTAGTCCAATAGGTAAGAGTGTAAGTGAAGGTGAGAAAATAAATGGGACTCTACCAGCTAATGCTTGCATATTGAGTATAGATAAAAATAATAAAATAAAAGTTTTTGCAAGCGGAATTAAAAATGTTATTGGATTTGGTATAACAAGTGATGGAAACTTGATAGCTGCAGTATCAGGGATGGAGGAAAAGGGTATAAGACCTATTTCAAATGATAAGGATTATATATACGAAATCAAAGAGGGAGATTGGCTTGGTTGGCCAGATTTTAGTGGAGGAGATCCAGTAACTTCTCCTAGATTTAGAGTAAATGAGGAAAAGGTAAATTTTTTGCTTCAAAATCATATGACAGAAAACCCAAAATCACCATTGTATCAACACAAAGATGTTAATTCAATATCTTGTATGACACTATTAAATAACGATATATATAAAGATAATGTTTTATTTTATGATAAGAAAGATAGTACTTTAGACATTCTTAAAAACAATCGACTCCCATTCAAAATATTAAAATTAAATAAAAGAAGTAAGATAGTAGATTTAAAAAATGTAAATCAATCAATCTATATGTTGGATGGCGAAAAGGGTGTTATATATAATATTTTTAACAAGAGTAATGCAAATAGCAACAATTCAAATATTTTAGTATATTATTTTATTGGAATAATACTTGCTGGAGTAATTTTTATAGAAGGCAAAAAAATGAATGAAAAACTATCCAAATAATGGATAGTTTTTTAGTTTTATGGTAAAATATTCTAAATAGTTATAAAATTTAAAGGTGGTTATTTTGCATGATAATAGACATGTCTAAGTATTTGTTCAATGGGGATGTAATTGATATAAGTAAAGATAATTACAATATAATATATAATGTGATAAAATATGCTGAAGATGAAATTAGCATAGATTATATTGAGGAAGAGTATGATTTGCCTAAAGATAATAAATTTAATAGTTGTGTATGCTTTTTAACAATTGGTAAAATAAATACTACAAGAGGAAAAGAAAAAATTTTAAAAAAAGCAAGTAAATTTTTAAGAGAGGATGGGTATATTTATCTTTGGGATGTGTTAAAAGAAAAAAGAGAAAGTTTACAAATTCCAATAAAGGTTTTGATGCCTAATAATGAAATAAAGCTAATTAACTATACAAATAAGAATATTTTTTGTGAAAATAAAGAAAGAGATTTTAAATCTATAGTTGATAAATACTTTGAAATAGAGGAAACTAAGATTAGCGAAAAAATTATTTTTATTAAAGCAAAAATGAAAGGAACAAAGAAAGATGAAAATATTATTAACAGCAATTAACTCAAAATATATTCACAGTAATTTAGCAGTGAGATATTTAAAAGCATATACTAAAGATTTAGAAGCAGAGTGTAAAATTAGAGAATTTACTATAAATGATAGAGTAGAAAGAATTTTGGAAGAAATAATAAGTGAAAAGGCTGATGTAGTAGCATTTTCTTGCTACATATGGAATATGGAATATGTTAGAAAACTAGCAGCATTAATTAAATTGGTGGATGCCGATATAGAAATTCTTTATGGTGGGCCAGAAGTAAGTTATGACAGTAAGATGGTGCTTGATGAAAATCCAGGTGAGTATGTTATAGTTGGCGAAGGTGAAGAGACTTTTAGAGAATTTGTTCAATATAAATTGAAAAATAAATCCTTAAATGATATTTTAGGTTTGACTTATAGATATGGTGACGAAGTAGTACAAAATCCAGTAAGACCAGCTTTAGATATGAATACATTAATATTTCCTTATGAGGCAGATGAAGAGTTAGGAGAGAAGATAGTGTATTATGAAGCTTCTAGAGGCTGCCCGTTCAGTTGTAAGTATTGCTTAAGTTCTACAGATCATGGAGTAAGATTTTTAGAGGTAGAGAGAGTAAAACGTGAGTTAATGTATTTTATAGAGAAAAAAGTTAGACTTGTAAAGTTTGTAGATAGGACATTTAATTGTAAGCATGATTATTCTATGTCTATATGGAAATTTCTAATGGAACAAGATACTAAGACAACTTTTCATTTTGAATTGTCTGCAGATTTGCTTAAGGACGATGAAATTGAATTGCTTAATAAAGCACCTAAAAATAGATTTCAATTTGAAGTTGGAGTTCAAACAACGAACGAAGAGGTGCTAAAGAATATACAAAGATATGTTACTTTCAATAAACTTAAAGAAAAAGTTTTTGGAATACAGAAAGGAAATAATATAAAACAACACTTAGATTTAATTGCTGGGTTACCAGGAGAAGATGTAGAATCATTTAAAAAGTCATTCAATGATGTTCATTCATTGAGACCTGAAGAAATTCAATTAGGCTTTTTAAAATTACTAAAGGGATCTTCTATGCGTGAAGAGGCTGAAAGATGGGGAATGAGTTATTCACCTTATGCACCATATGAAATATTAAAAAGCAATAAGGTAAGTTATGAGGAAATGATAATGTTGAAGAAGGTAGAAGAAATGGTAGATAGGTACTATAATTCTGGAAAGTTTAACTCAATCCTAGGATTCTTAGAGCCTAAGTTTAAATCAGCATTTGATTTTTATTATGAATTATCAAAGTTTTACGATCAAAGTGGTTATTTTGATAGAAGTATAGGTAATGTAGAATATTATAAGGTGATTCACGATTTTGCAGCAGAAAAGTTAAATGAGGAAGAGCAAATAGTTTTAGATGAATTAATAAAATATGACTACCTTTGCTTTAATAAAAAAAGATGGCTTCCTCCATTTTTAGATAGATGTCTTGAAAAGGAAGAAGAGAAAGAAATTAAAGAAATTCTTAGAGGTAAGGAGCCTTATAATAAATTTCATATTGAAAAATTCAAAATAGATGTAAATAGATATCTTCAAGATAACTTCATAAGTAAAAAAGATTTTTATTTGATTTTTAATGAAGAAAATGATGAAAAAGCAGAATTTATCAAGTAATAAATAAATCTGCAACAATTATCTTTATGATTTTAAGTTTTACAAAGGTTATTGCTAAATTTTATTTAAAATGTAAGAAAAACTTATTATAAAATTCATTAAAATGTTAAAAATTAATAATATAATTATATTTAATGATAAATAACTCTTTAATAATAGTTATTTATCTTATATAATAATAAAGGAAATTATTTAAAAATTGAGGAGAATATTATGGTTAAGTATTTATATGCATTTATTATTTCTCTACTAATAGTACTAATAATAACTCCTATGCTTATGAAATTTTCACATAAGATTGGTTTTACAGATAAACCGACATCAAGAAAGAAGCATAATAAACCTATGCCATTATGTGGTGGTATAGCAATGTATCTATCTTTTATTATCTTATATTTAGTTATTTTTGGGTTAAAAGAGCCGCAAAATATTGCAGTTGTAATTACTACAACTATGGTAATGTTTATTGGAGTAATTGACGATTATTATAAAACTAAAGGAAAAGAGTTCAAGATTTATCCAAGAGTTATTATCCAGATTTTGGCGGCGATAATTTTGTATAAATCAGGAATGATTTTTTCTGGAATAACAAATCCTTTTAATGGTGCATACGTAGTATTACCAAAAGCATTACAGTTTATTTTGAGTATTACTTGGATGTTTGGTGTTACTACCGTAATTAATTGGTCTGATGGTATGGACGGACTTGCAGGAGGTATAACTGCTATATCTAGTAGTACATTGTTTGTAGTGGCTTTAGCTAAGGGGCAGACAGATTCTGCTATGATGTCTATAATTTTAGTTGGAAGTACAATAGGATTTTTACGATATAATAGGCATCCGGCAAAAGTGTTTATGGGAGATTCAGGAGCTAATTTTTTAGGCTTTATTTTAGCTATAATAGCTTTAGATGGAGCGTTTAAACAAGCTACAGTAGTATCGATTTTAATACCATTTCTAGCATTGGGAGTTCCTATATTTGATAATATATTTGTAATAATAAAAAGATACGTAGAAGGAAAGCCGATATATAAGGCTGATAGAAGTCAAATACATTACAGACTTCAGGAGAGAGGATTAAATACTAGGCAAGTAGTGACATATATTTGTTTATTGAGTGTTTGCTTAAGTTTAATTTCATTAGTGATATTATATTTAAATCACTAAAAAATATTTTAAATTTTCTTTACAGAATGACATTTACGCTATATAATAATAGCAACAAAATAAATTTTATCAAGAGTGGTGGAGGGACTGGCCCTATGAAACCCAGCAACCTAATTAAATTTTACATTGAATTTGAATAAGGTGCTAACTCCTGCAGCAATAGCTGAAAGATAAAGATGTCACTGAAAGTTTTGAACCTAAGGGATATCCTTAGGTTTTTTTTATTCTTTAGAATACTATAATAAAATCAAATTTGTGTACAACTTATATAAAAGGTTATTTGATTAGGTTGCGTATGGAAAAAGAATAAAAAAGAAATTATATTCGCCTGCCAAGTTTTTCTCACGTTCGTTCGAAAAGGCAGATGCGTAAAAAAAATCTTCGGCTCCATAGTCGCCTGTGATTTTTTTATTTGGGTTATTAGATTAATTACTTGGGGGGAAGATATGTTAATTAGAGATATTTTCAAACAAAAAAAAATTACCTTGTCTTTCGAGGTATTTCCACCAAAACCGACTTCTGACATAAGTACAGTATATAGCACAATTGAGGAACTTAGTTCACTTAGACCTGATTTTATAAGTGTGACTTATGGGGCAGGTGGATCATTTACAGATAGTAAAACATTAGAATTATCTTCAATTATCAAACAAAAACATGATATTGAGGCTATTGCTCACTTAACATGTATAAGTTCATCTGAAGAGGAGATAAGCAGGGTTATTAAGAGTTTAAAAGAAAGAAATATAGAAAATGTTTTGGCTCTTAGAGGGGATATACCTATAGATAGAAGTGCTAATGGCAGCTTTAACTATGCCACAGATCTTATAAAGTATATAAAGAGTCAGAGCAATCTAGGAATATCAGCAGCTTGCTATCCTGAAGGACATGTGGAAGGCAAAAACTTAGAAAAGTCTGTTAGGATAATGAAGTTAAAAGAAGAATTAGGGACAGATCATTTTATATCTCAATTGTTCTTTTCAAATAATGCTTACTATGATTTTATGAATAGAGTCTATCAGCAGAATATAAAGGTTCCAATAGAAGCTGGTATAATGCCTGTAACCAATAGAAAACAGATTGAAAGAATGGTGGCTCTTTCTGGAGCAAGTTTGCCTCATAAATTCTTAAAAATTATTGATAAGTATGAGCATTATCCAGATGCTCTTCAAGAAGCAGGTATAGCTTATGCGATAGATCAGATAATTGATTTGGTATCCTCAGGGGCTAGAGGTATACATCTATATACTATGAATAAACCTTACGTGGCAAAAAAAATAACAGAAACTGTAAGACCAATTTTAGATGCTATTAATAGCAAAGAAGAAAAAGAAATTGTATAAATTGTTTTAAAAATTAGGAGGAATTAAATTATGGAAAAAGTAGAAAGTTTTCAATTAGATCATAGAAAGGTTAAAGCACCTTATGTAAGAAAATGCTGTGTATTACAAGGACCTAAAGGAGATTCAGTTACAAAGTTTGACTTAAGATTTTGCCAACCTAATAAAGAGAGCATTCCAACAGCAGCAATTCATGCACTAGAGCATTTACTTGCAAATTATTTAAGAGAAGATGTAGAGGGCATAATTGATTTGTCACCAATGGGATGTAGAACAGGTTTTTATATTAGCCTTTTTGGGGATAGAGAGCCTAGCGAACTTAAAGCAGCATTAGAGAAAGCCTTAGGTAAAGTTCTTGAAGCAAAGGAAGTTCCAGCAGCTAATGATTTACAATGTGGTAACTATAGAGATTTATCTTTGTTTGGTGCTAAAGAATATGCTAAGGAAGTACTTGATAAAGGATTTAACTTAAATATATATGGGGAATAGGTAAGCTAATGGATGGAAGAGACTTTGAAGTAAATAAAGAGGAAGTCTTAAGATATTTAGGCTATAGAGGACAGGAAATTGACTGTTCTCTTCATAGTTTAATAGATGAATTAAGAAAAGAGATAAGGGAATTAAGTAAAATCAGGTTTATTTATAAAGAATATAATATTAAGCAAAGTGATGGAGTTATTGAATTAGAAAATAGCTCTATTTCTTTAGCTGGACATAGTATAACAGCACATTTGCAAAATAGCAAGACGGCTATAGTAATGGCAGCTACTTTAGGAAATAACGTGGATTTAAGAATAAGATATTATGAAAAAATAGATATGCAAAAAGCACTGATTTTAGATGCATGTGCAACTACTCTTATTGAAGAAGTTTGTGATGCTGTGGAGAAAACAATTAGAGATAAGGTGGCAAGTAGAGGAAATCTAAATTATAGGTATAGTCCTGGATATGGTGATTTGACTTTAGATTGTCAGAGAGGTATTGTAACAAGCTTAGAAACTCCAAAGTATTTGGGACTAAACCTTAATAGTCATAATATACTTATCCCAAGAAAATCTGTTACTGCAATATTGGGGTGGGTTTCAGATGAAAAGCCTGTAGAGACAAAAAGAGGCTGCGAGTATTGTAGATTAAAAGATAGTTGTAATTTTAGGAAAGGTGGTAAAAGTTGTGGCAATAAGTAAAAAAGATTTTAAGGATAGAATTTTTTTATTTGATGGAGCAATGGGGACTATGCTTCAAAAGGCTGGACTTAAGGGTGGGCATATTCCAGAGGAACTAAACATTGATAATAAAGAAACAGTGATTGATATACATAAAAAATATATTCAATCAGGCTGCGATATAATTACTACCAACACATTTGGTGCTAATAAATTGAAAATTGAAAAATCAAAATATTCTTTAGAGGAGATTGTTAAGGCGGCTATTGAAAATGCAAAAGAAGCTAGAAATGAAAATCAATCAGCAAATATTGCTTTAGATATAGGTCCAATTGGAGAACTTTTAGAACCAATGGGAACATTAAGCTTTGACGAAGCTTATGAAATATTTAAAGAAGTAGTATTACTTGGAGAAAAGTATGGTGTTGATTTATATATAATTGAGACTATGACAGATTTAAATGAAGCAAGAGCAGCAGTATTAGCCGTTAAAGAAAACTCTGAAAAACCTGTAATATGTACCATGACCTTTGAAAAGAGTGGAAGAACATTTACTGGGGTATCACCAGAAGCAATGTGTTTAACTTTAAATGGACTTAATGTAGATGCATTAGGTGTTAATTGTTCTTTAGGACCAAAAGAATTAGAGCCAGTAGTAGATATTATTTTAAAAAGTTCTACCAGTCCTGTAATTGTACAACCAAATGCAGGATTACCAATTAGTGTTAATGGAGAAACGATTTTTAATGTAAAAAAAGAAGAGTTTGGTCAAAGTATGCTAAGTTTTGTTAAGAAGGGTGTCAGCATTGTTGGTGGTTGTTGCGGAACTACTGAGGAGTATATTGCATATTTAAAAGATCTTATTAAGAATGAAGCTGTGAGTCAAAGAGAGATTACATATAGTCCTAAGATTTGCAGTGCTTCTAAGGTTGTAAATATTGATGGGGTAAAAGTCATAGGCGAAAGAATCAATCCTACTGGCAAAAAGCTTTTTAAGGAAGCTCTTAGGAATAATGATATTGATTATATTATTAAAGAGGCAATTTCTCAAATTGAACTTGAGGCAGATATACTAGATGTAAATGTAGGACTTCCTGAAATAGATGAAGTAACATATATGGTTAAAGTAGTAAA